>PLLV01000220.1 GCA_003142295.1 Syntrophaceae bacterium | reverse complement strand
TCCTCCAGGGCTCTTGAATCCGGCGTAATAGGGAGCTTGGACCCATGTTCATCAGCAAGCTCGACAATTCGTTCCCATCGTTTTGGAGTGCGGACCACACGGCGGATAGAAGGGAATTGTTTTGACGAGAGATACCGGGCGGTCACGCCGTTTGCCCCTATCATGAAATCCTCGATAATGTCCTTTGCGCGGTTCCTTTTTTCGACTTCGAGATCACGGATTTCATCGCCGTCAAATATCGGCCTCGCCTCAACCGTTTCAAAACTTAGGGCACCGTGAACATGCCGGAGGTTCTTCATGCTTTGCGCTACCCTATCCTGCATGCGCAAATTCTCAGCAAGTCCATTTNNGAACCGTCTAAACCAATCACCATTTCGATGACAATTGCCAGTCGATCCTCATTAAAATTCAATGATGTGAGGTTGGTAGAAAGTTTTTCGGGAAGCATCGGGAATATCTCAGCAGCTGTATATACAGAGGTTGTATTGTGTTGTGCATGATCATCAATCGCTGACCTGCTCTTAACGATCGAGTCGACATCAGCCACTGCAACAAGAACCTTTACTTCATCTCCCTGCATCGCCTCGGCAACAGTGAGCTGATCCAAGTCAAGTGAATCATCATTATCAATTGAAGCCCATAAAAGATTTCTAAGGTCACGAACCCGTTCACTGTCAATTGCTGCAGGAGCATAAATCTTGTCAAGTTCAGCGAGTGCATTATCAGAAAAGTTAGGGAGCAATCCTTTCTCAAGCATCACTCTCTGGGCGATTCTCTGTAGAATAGAACGGTGCTGTTTATCGGTCGACCTCATTTTCTGCTTCCTTTTCTGTTTCTCATCGGCATACAGTTACAATTTGCCCCCAGAACTTGTAACACATTTTTAGTTAGAGTTCTGCGATTTTTTCGGCGATTACCGAGTGAAGTGTAGTATGGGTTGTCTGAATCAGAAAATCAACAGTACAGGAAGGACTAAACAAAAAATCCAATTGCTACTTTTTCAAGAGAGGTCATCCGCCCAATCGCTGTCTGCACCTACAAATCAGCACCTATGGTGGATGAAATATTTTGAGGATTTGCATTTGAAGAACTAAACCGCTGCGCGGTAGTTCCTAAATTACCAGCCTTTGTAATGTCAAGATATCAGGCTGTGCGCGACAACGTCAGCCGCCGGATCGGGCTCGAAACGCCAGGTAGCCGACGATGATGAGGACCGCCAAGAGCGCGAGCCGCGCCATCCACATCAAGCGCGTGTGGGCGACGTGTCGCGTACCCCTCGGTTTGATGCCGGTGACGGCCAAAATGCCGGTGATGATTACTGCGAGACCGAGCCATCCCAACCAACTCATATCGTTCAGTCCTGCATCAGCCCACGAAAACGACTCTGGGCGTCGCTCTTTCAGCATGTCGCAATCGCGGCGCGGTTTGATAAGGTATTGCTTTCGNNGTTTTTGCTTGTCAAGGGATATCATGCATCGAAAAGTAGGGGATGGCGATGTGGTTGGGAAAGGGAGGCGGAGAGGTGTCCGTCATTAGAAAAATAGGCTCACCTTTTGGTCGAGTCGCCCGTCAAGAAGGCGTTTTTGAGCACAATTCAGGCAGACCTCTCCTGCACGCATCAAATTAGTTTCGCTGAGAAAACAACATCACTTATTTCTAGTTGAAATAAAGCATCATCAGCGATGTTGACGTTTTAATGACTTCAAGAAGTACTTTATTTTATGAATTCATGTAACGATATTTTCTTACCTTCTGCAGCAGTTCGATCATTTGGTTTCTTTTAAATATCATAATCTTCTTTCTTCATTTCAGACCGGTTATTTTATGTTGCAGAGCGCTTTGACGTTGTTGATCTTCTCCTGGAGGTCATAGCTGCGGGCGACTTCCACGCGGTTCGTTTCCGGCGTCCCTCCGGCACAAATGGCGCTCGCCATGAGGTAGCCGCCGAAGCGCGATGCCGTTAGGTCCTGGATGAAATACAGCAGCCTCAGGCGATCTTCGGTGGGGATGTCGCTCCGCCCCTTGAAATATTTTTCGATGTATTTCCTCGTTTCCTCCTTCCTGTATTCCGTCTCGCCCGGCATGGTTGTGACGATCCCGCCGGCGATTTCCTGGAGGGTGCCGAGAAACTCGATGAAACGAAGGCGCGAGTGGTAGAGCCCGGCATTAGAAATGGACACGTCCGGAATCGGGATTCCGCTTGGATGCATGACGGAATTCGCCACGGCTCCGAGCGCGCAGCCCCAACCGATTTCCGAAGAGATCATCATATCGGTGATTTTGCTTCTGATATGGCCGGCTTTGCCCACACCGTTATAATGGGCAACGAGCGCCGCCGTTCCCGCCAAAATATCGGTTCTGGCTGAAGTGCAGGCCCCTTTGCAGATTCTCACGTAAGGAGAAAAATAGCGGATCAGGTTTTCCGTAAACTCCCATTCTCCGCACATAAAGACGCGTTCCCAGGGAATGAAAACATGATCGAAGACGGACAGGCATTCGACAAACCCGATGTGCGAACTGGCCGGGCTTTCCATCTCCTTCGGTTCCAGAGGGCCAGGAGCCGGTCTCGTAATAAATTTGAGTCCCTTCGTATCTATCGGAATGGCGAAGGATAGGGCGTAGTCTCTATCCGCTTCCTGGAGCACGCCCGAGGGGCAGGTAAAAATGTAGTGGGTGATCGGGGCGTTGGAGGTGTGCATCTTGGCGCCGTTTACGATGATCCCATCCTTGCTCTTATCGACCACCCGCAGATAGAGATCCGGGTCCGCCTGGCGGCTCGGCGGCAGGGATCGATCCCCTTTGGGATCCATGACGCCCATGCAGTAGCGGAGGTCGTTTTTCTGCAGTTCCCTAAAAAAGTTTTTCAGCCGTTCGTGATAGTTGGTGCCTCTCGCCTGGTCGATATCGTACGTGACCGCCCATAGGACGTTCAGACCCGTAATCATGCACATGGAGCAAAAATGACGGGCGTTATTTTTCTTTAATGTTTCGATGATCTTCCGTACTTCTTCAGGGGTCCGGCGCAGATGCGTCCAGAAACTTACCTTCTCATCAACAACGGGCGACCAGAACACAAAATCCTTCTCTTTCTCCGGATCATTTGCCCAATCGTAAAATTTGCACATCTCCTCGAGGGAAATTTTAAAATAGTTGCTGTTGACGACATCATCGATCCTTTCGCCCCCGATGTACACCTCGGGTTTCAACTTCTTCAGGCTTTCCAGATACTCCTTGCTTGTTTTGATTCCCATACATTTTCTCCTTTTCCAGATTTACGTTTTTGAATCGATGGAAATCGAACACCGCGAAAATCGAGGCCGAATTTTCTTCGATAAACCGGCAACACGAACCCTATTCACATCGCATGCTGCAGGACAATGATCTCTGGATCTTTAGGGAGGGCCTCCGCCGTGATCTTCACTTCCGATTTCGGCAGAACCCGAACATTCTTTTTGCCCCGCGTAAATTCAGCAACAGTAGTAATCGGGAAGCCACATTTATCTGTCTTGTAGTGCATGGGTATGGTGATAGATGGTCTGATGTTATTCATGACCTTTGTGGCTGCCTGTGCATCAATCGTGTAAAACCCCCCCACGGGCAAAAGCAGTACATCCACTTTGCCTATTTTCCTCAATGTCTCCGGGTCAAGGTCATGCCCGAGATCTCCCAGGTGTAACAGCGTTATTCCATCTGCTGAAATAACCGAGAGCAGATTATCTCCCCTTTCTTTCCCCGAGGCAGTATCATGGAAAGTTGGAAGCGTCTGAAGCTTCACGCCTTTAAACTCGTAGCTGCCTTGCTTTTTAACGTGATCATATTTTCCCCGAATACTTTTTGTGTAGTTGTGGTCTCCGTGATTGTGGCTTGTAATGACAATGTCGGCTTCGTCGTCGATTGTACCATAGGATAAGGCGCCATCTGAAAATCCGGATTGATAAGGATCGATGATGATCCTTGTCCCATTTTCAGTTGTTATTTTGAAAGCTGCATGACCATACCATTCTATATTCATAGCGATACCTCCTTATTCTCGGAATGTTTCATTTCTTTTTCTTCAGAAAAAAGTGAAGATCCTTCAAAATTGTCAAAGACAACTTCATAAATAGATGAGAAGTCCACTGACGTGTATTCAGCAAGACGGGTCTATCGACCGCGCTTGGGATATCCGACCGACTGTGCCAGAATGATTTTCTGATCCGCTCTTAACTTCATGGCTTTTGAGAGCATCGGTTTATCTATAAATGCGCGTACGACTGTTGCCAACCCGGCGGAGGCACAATAAAGATACACATTTTCACTTATGAACCCCGTGTCCGCCGCCGCATACAGTTCTTTTATCTGATCTGAAGCGGAACTCATCCTGAAATAATCAGCCACATATATAAGATTAACTGCAGCTTCCCTGACATAGTCTTGCTTGCCAGTCAGTCCTCTCAGGTCTTCTGCGACGATCATTTTCAACGAGTGTGATTTCGCGTCATAGAGGTAAAGACCGTTGGGGGTGGCAACATAAATGTCAATTTCCTGTCTATTGCTTGCAGAAGGCGCTGTCCGTTTACCCGAATCAGGACGATTGATTCCGGACGCAGCCCAGAGCATATTTGAAAGAATGTTCTCCGGTAAGGGTTCCGAGCTGAATTCACGAGAAGAACTCCTCTTTGCCAGAACCTCCATTAGAGGATTGCCGGCGATTTGCGGCTTTGAGAGCTGAATCGATTTCTGTTCCTGCGCCATTGTGATATTCTGGCCCATAGCCGGGATGATGATAGAAGCCAGAATAACGGCTACAATTCCTCGCGTGATGATAAAATCCCTTCTTTTCGATTTCGTCTTCATAGGTGTAATCTCCTCCTTTTAGTTTTTCAGCCTCACAGTAATCATCTCAATGACCATTCCAATCATTATATAATTTTTCTCGCCAGCTTTGAAAAACATTAAAAAGATATCTCCCGGAGTTTACCCTGAGTAAACCGAAGGGGTCGATATGACACCTTAATAATGAAATGATGTACTTAGTTGATTCCGTCTCGATTGTTTTCACCGCGGATATCAGATTTTGAGCGTGATGGCAGGTGCCTGGCAGTAAAGAAACCGGCAAAGGATACAAAAATGGTAATGCAGGTTATCGTGAATGCGAGTGATTTCCCATGCCATAACCCGACAAACCAACGCCGGAAGTCATCCGCAAGCACGGCTGCCTTTCCGCCATAGACTTCCAGATCATGTTTATATATCTTCGAATTCTCCGGCATAATCCGATAAACGGATCCGCCTATTATTTGGTAACCCAAAACGCCGCTCGAATCATCGTCAGCTGTCTGATAAATAAAGATGGCACTACCCAGACCAACCAGCAGAATAATCGCGCTTATGAGATTAATGCATATGCGCAAATCTGCGCTTTTCCATTTCATGTTGCACCTGTTTTCGCTGTTATATCTCTATAAAAGATCTCCATGCCTACCAAACAATCATGCTGCTTCCAGAATCTTCTCTTAAATAAATCCTTCATGATATCTCATTAACTTTTGAAAACGCTCTACGGGAGCTGTATCCGACAGGTTTCGTTCTTGGAAGGAAGTATAAGAAGAAATGCCTCGTGTGTCAATGAGTCATTGACCAGATAGAGTTGCATAGTGTTCTGATGCTTGCGGAAACTACATAGAAACAACCGTCGTTTCCGGCGGGCAGTTAGATTCTTGACCGTTTTTGCGAGTCAAGAAGGTCTTTTCAGGTATAATCAGAGTAGGCCTGCTCCCAGCCGAATCCACAAATCCTTTTCAGATTGACCGGTTAAATGATTTCTAGGTGTTGAGAAGTGCAAACACCGGATAACTGGAAATATCAAAACGCCTATTCTCTTATCGTCCGACCTGTGCTAAAAATTCGCGGATGTCATAGCCGGCCCCGCAGGCGCGAAGGGCGGGCAGCGAGCAACTGAAAGGGATTCTCTTAACGTGAAATTTCTCTCTTACGACAGCGTCGAAAAAATTGAGTATGAAACCGAAATAATGAGCGCGACTTCAAATACTATCCGTGATTTCAGTGTTACATGGGAGCCATACGTAGATGACAAAATTATATGGCAAAAGGACAGAGATTTTAACTACCGCTGTTTCGAATGGGATAGAATAATCAATATGTCGCTCAGTTCAGTTTTCATTGACAAATGCTATGCAGCGTATACCGGCACACGACTGGACGGTTTATTGTCTTTCAGGCATCAACGCAGGCTGTACCTGGATTTTTTTGCCACGGCTCCCTGGAATTATTACGGCACCGCCGGCAGAATGCGGCGAATAGGATCCGGTCTCGTTTATTTCACTATTAAGACCAGCCTCTCTCTATCTCTGAACGGAGAATTTGTCCTTTATGCACTGGGGGGATCTGAGCAATATTGCGACAGGATCGCAATGGCTCATACGGGTGACTACAAGTTCGGCCTGAAAAAGTATCATATGTCAAAAGATAAGGCGGCGATTTTTGAAAGAAGTTTTCGTAGGTACACCATTAACGAATAGATAGTGGTCGCTCACTTGCAGCTTTAGTTGGGGGTCAATATAACGGCTTAAGATTATGTCTGGAAATGTTCAACTATATGGTATAAACTATTAGACAGTAGAATTTCCTTCTTCTCATGAAGGCATATTGAAACCGGTCAGCCATTTTCAGCGCCTCATCTCTCTTACAGCGAGTCGACGACGGATAATGATAGCTTGTTGAAATCTTCAGCTTTCTATGAGGATTGTACTTAGCACGTTGCAGGAAGATAAAGTCCCAAAGGTGTTCTGAAATATCACATGGGCCAACTGGTCAAGTCACATTAGTTGTATCGTATTTCGCTTCAATCTTTTTGATCAAGTCGAATAGTCTCTGATTTACGGGTGTGGGAACATTGTACTGACTCCCCAGGGCGATCACCTTGCCGGCAAACATCTCCACCTCTGTTTTCCTGCCGGCCTCCACATCTTGAAGCATGGAAGTCTTTCCCTGCGGGTTTATATCCATGAGAATTTCATCAAACCTCTTGATATCCTCTTCAGTGAGATTTACTTGTGCCTTTTCAGAAAGCCTTATGACCTCCCGCATGGCCGATTCCATCAGGTTTCTGGCCTTCTCAGAGTTTTGAAATACTAAGAAGGGTGCGCGGAGTACGGCTGATGCCTGATTGATCCCGACATTGATCATGAATTTCCACCACATGACGCGCATCATATCAGGAGGCGTTTCATAGATGATCCCCGCCTTGTCGAAGAGAGCCTGAATACGCTTGACTCGGTCTGTAAGAAATGTGTTTCTTGCCTCTCCGAAGAATATTTTCCCCTGGTTGCTGTAATTCACACGGTTTCCTTCCCGCAGAGCATCAATGCCCACGGACACGGCATATAGAACCTTTTCCATACCGTAGACGGTTCCAATACGCTCCTCGCTCTCTATGCCGTTCATGACAGATATGATGGCTGTTTCCGCCCCCACCCTGTTTTTCATGTCCCGTATGGCATAATCCAGATGATGGTATTTTACAGCAACGATGATGAGATCGGCAGGGGCCGACAGATCTTCCGGCGGGACAACAGGGATGAAGTAGCGCTTGCCATTGACAATCAGACCCTCTTTGTGGAGCCGTTCAAAACGCTTCCCGCCGGCAACAAATGAGACTGAGCGCATATCCATATCATAAAGAAGACCGCCGTAGGCGGCTCCCAATGCCCCTGCCCCGATAATGGAGATTGTCTCGATTGATGGTTTCATGTTCTTTCTTATAATCCGCCCGCCATCACAATGACGGCATCTGTTTCACGTTCAGCACTTAGACCGCCTGCACATCATGTTCCATGTTTAAGGCTGGGGCTCCGGAGAAAAAATTTATCTTGCTAATCTTCAATAATGGCGACAGGACGGCACCATCCCGCCGAGGCCCGTTTTATCTTTACAGGAAAACAGCAGACGCTGAATCCTTTAGGTCGGCCTATGGCGCTGAAGTTGGCCATCTTCTCCATGTGGCAATATCCCATATCGATTCCGGCGAAGTGGGCTTCCCAGATAACCTTGGGATTCCCTGTCTCTTTGAATTCCTGGGCCAGATAGGGTAGAGGACGATCCCAGCTCCAGGCATCGATACCCACAACACGCACGCCTTTCTCAATGAGAAACAGGGTGCTTTCACGGTCCATGCCTGCTCCCGTGGTAAGGTACTCCGGCCTTCCCCAGGCCGAGTCTGCGCCTGTCCAGATGAGGACGATGTCGAGAGGCTTAATCTCATACCGGATTCGCTCCAGTTCCTTGCCGATATCCGCCACAGTGATCCTCTCACCGTCACCCTTGCGGCGGAAGTCGAGGAGGACGCCGTCGCTGAAGCACCACTCCAGAGGCACCTCATCGATAGTCATGGATGCCTTTCCCCGATCCATTGTGGGGTGGTAGTGATAGGGGGCGTCCAGGTGAGTCCCGCTGTGCGTCGTAAGGGTGATGAACTCCAGGGCCCAGCCCACACCGCCGGGGAGCTGGTCCTTTCGGATGCCAGGGAAGAAGTCGAGCATCTGTTTGGCGCCCATGCCGTGATCGATGTAGTCGATCTTCGGTATCATCATGGGCGGATCCGATGGCAGGCTGGATTCGATACTGATACTGAGGTCAACGAAACGTTTCATGGGAGTGTCTCCTTTGATGATAGTCGGTCGTCCCAGTATTTTTTTCTTCACTCTGAAAATGTCCCGCCGTCGTTATTACCGTGGACTCTCCGGCTTCGGCGCCGGCGCTTGCGGGACTGCCCGTTTTTCCATTGCCTCTCGCTGTTTGTCCGAATACTTCATCACTTTTTCTACCCCCATCTCATCCGGAGACAGCCATTCACACTTCCCTGTATAATGGTCACAGGCAAGCCCGGTAAGACTATTGCTAATATGAAAAAACTGGTATCTGTTCGCCATCCCGTAAATAAAAATAGCCAGGGCAAACAAAAAAAGAACCGCTACCTTAAAAAACTTTTCAAAATTCATGTAAACTCCTTTCATGAATGTTAAAGTATTTGTCATATATCTTCAGCATGCTTCTCCGTCATTCTTCTTTTCTACGTGCGCGACAGAAGCTCATTCCTGATCGCCATTCCAAGGTTCTCAAGTATGTATGGTTTCCTGACATAGGTGCCCGCCCCCAGCTCCATGGCCTTCTTTACGCGATCCGTCTCCGAAAAACCGCTGACAATTATTGCCTTCTGCTTAGGGTTGATGGCGAGAACCCGCCGGTACGTCTCCAAACCATCCATGCCAGGATCCATGATCATGTCCAGGACAATGAGATCGGCCTTGCTGGCCTTGAGGTATGCAATCGCCTCCTCTCCGCCGGAAACAGCCTCTACCCTGTAGCCAAGCCTGGTCAGCATGCTGGTTGCCACCTCTCGCTGCTCCTTCAAATCATCCACCACGAGAATCGTTTCACCTTTGCCCATGTATTCTTCGGGAGATGTCTTCTGATCATCCCCGGTCAGCTCCTCCCTCGTAGCAGGCAGGTAGATTGTGAAAGTGCTCCCTTTGCCATCCTCGCTTTGCACATCAATGTATCCGTCATGATCCTTCACGGTTCCCCAGACGACCGCCAAGCCCAATCCCGTCCCGCTTCTTCCCATGACCTTCTTTGTGTAGAATGGCTCGAATATCTTCTTAATGTCTGCAGCCGAGATACCCCTGCCGTTGTCGGATACCGTCACAACTACATAATCCCCTTCCTGCATGTCATGATAGCCCCGGATGGGTTTGTCGATGTAGCAGTTCTTTGTCCGGATTATCACCTCACCTTGGCCGGATATGGCCTCTGACGCATTGGACACCAGATTCATGATGGTTTTTCCCAGATTAACCTGAGACCCTTTGATATTCAATAGACCCTTCTCAAGATCGGCCTTTAAAGTCACAGATGGATGATGCGCCTTCAGCTTCTCAAATTCCGGGGTCTCCAAATAGTCGGTAATCACTTTGTTGAGATTGACAACCTCGGAAACAGCTACACCCCTTCTTGCCAGTGTCAAGAGGTCCTGAATTATCGCAGCTGCCCTTTGGCTGGACTGCAGGATGCTGGAAATGTGCCTTCTCCACGGATTCCCTTCCGGAATTTCCATAAGAAGCAGTTCAGAATATCCGACGATAACCCCCAGAACATTATTGAGATCATGAGCTACACCTCCCGCAAGAGTCCCCAAAGCCTCCATCTTCTCCGAACGATGCAAACGCTCCTCCAGTTTCTTTCGCTCCGTGTTGTCACGGATACATTCTATGGCGGCAATAATCTCGCCCCTGGAATCCCTCAAGACAGAGGCGGTCGCAGAAAGATGGACATTGCCGGGAGGCAAATTCGGTGTAAATGATTCACCAAAAAGTATGTCTCCCATCCTCTGGATTGATGTGTAACGCTTCTCCATCTCCGGATTGGGATGGAGGGCAAGGTCAATAATAATGGGTCTTCTGTCTCCGTAGAATGGAAGAGCGTATTCATAATTTCCCTTACCGAGGATATTTTCGGCCTTTATGCCGGTCATGGCTTCTATGGCCCTGTTCCAGGCCATCACTCTGCCATCCTTATCAATGACAAGGGTGGCGTCAGGCAGGAACTCGATGATTTCCGAAAGCCTCATCTGGGATTCCCTCAACCTCTCTTCCATCCGCGTGCGTTCCGTTACATCACGGAAGCTCCAGACCCTTCCAACAACTTCATCTCCCATCTTCTGCGGCTGTGAGAATCGCTCAAATATCCGGCCATCCTCAAATTCTAGCACATCAAAACTCTGCTCTTCCGGTCGAGAATACAGAAATTTCACCTTCTCAATAAATCCCTCGGGATCTTTCAGCTGACCCAAGACAAAGGTTAATAATTTATCGTCATCTCCCAAGGTGGCAAGCGATCCGGGAATGCGCCACATGGACAGAAATTTATTATTAACGCTTGATACTTTACCATCTTTATCAACGACGAGAATGCCGTCAGCTGTGGATTCTAATGTTGCCGTCAAAAGGGAAATGGACTGTCGCAGCTTCTCGTCCGTGCGTTTACGTTCAGTAATGTCGCTTATGAAATTCAGGGTAGCCGGTCTCCCTTTCCAGGAAATAGGGGTTGCATGTACCTCTACCCACTTGACAGTCCCATCCTTGGCAACAACCCTGGACGAAAAGCTGGGGGGATCCTTTTCGCCTTCTATCCCTTTTATATAGAGTCCGAATACCATCTCACGATCATCGGGGTGAATAAACTCGATAAAAGGCTTTGAGGTTAATACTTCTTCAGAATAACCTATTATATCCATTGCCTCACGATTGATAAATTTCAGCATACCGTCCTGGGCAATACAAATTGCCTCCCCCGCGTTTTCCACCACCAGACGATACTTTTCCTCGCTCTCTATCAAGTCCTTCTCCGTCCGTTTACCGTCTGTGATATCTTCAAGGGTTTCCACGGCGCCAATCAGATTACCTTGTTTACCCCGGATGGTCGCGGCTGTGAAACGAAGCCATCTGCCCCCATTACTCAAGTCCGGGAAGAAATCTGACGCCTCATAAGCTTCTTCAAGCAGAGCCGATTTTTTGCATTTCCCAGCGTACCATTCGGGGATACTATCAAAGATTTGATCGACCAGCAGATCTGCCATGCAGGGCCGTTCCTCACTGTAAAAAGCCTTCCAGTGTCCCTGGGTACCGATCACCTCAGCGGCCTTGATCCGGCTCAATTCCTCAAGCGCGCGGTTCCAGTAAACGACCCTGTGGTCTTTGTCGATAACAAAGGTAGCGATTGGGGAACCCTGGACGATGCTGTACAACCTGTCCTCGCTTTCCCTGAGTGCCGATTCCGTTCGTTTCCGCTCTGTAAGATCGCGGCCTATTCCATAGCGGCCGATGGGTTGATCATTTCCGTCACGCAATGTGGCTACATTGAATTCCACGGGAATCCTGCTTCCGCCCTTATGGATAATGTCAACTTCATAGGGGGCGCCTTCCTCACCTCTGATTCCTTTTTTGAACTGCGCAGCGGCTATTTTTCTTGCTTCAGGGGCCAGTACGTCTGTAAAGGGCCGGCCGAGCAGTTCAGAAGACGTACGCCCTGTGACCATTTCAAATCTGGGGTTAATATAGGTGAACAGACCTTTACGGTCTACTGTAAAGACAAAGTCCAACGTCGATTCAATCAGTGTCCGGTATTTTTCTTCACTTTCTCTAAGTGCTGTTTCTGTCTTTCGGCTTTCAGCGCCTAATTTCTCCAGTTCTTCAATTCTCTGGTGCAATTTTCCCAATTCATCAATATGTTGCTGCTTTGTCTTTTTTTCTTCTGTCATGGTAATGCCCCACTGCGCTAAACGGTTTCTTACTTAGTACATCATTTCATTATTAAGGTGTCATATCGACCGAAGGGAGATATCTTTTAGTTTTACCCCCCTACTAAGATTTCTCGCTACGCTCGAAATGACAATAGTACATGGAAATTTCTGAACTGTAGCATAAAATACGTAACCGAATTTATGAACCAGTGTACTTAGGAAAAATTGCAGGAAAATTCGAACGCGAT
>PLLV01000022.1 GCA_003142295.1 Syntrophaceae bacterium | reverse complement strand
ACGGAAAGCAGCCCGTTTGAAGCGCTTGCGCTTCCCGTAAAAGTGCTCCCGGACACGGTGATCGAACCGGCGAGGGTACTGCCATTGTAAAAATCCAGTTTCCCACCGTTACCAGTGACAGACGTGATCATGCTGGCGGATACTGAACCGGACACGCTATCTCCGGCAACAGTCAGGTTGCCCGAGGCGGATATTTCTGAACAGCTTGAACCGGTGCAGGACCATCCATAGAAGTATATACCGCCAGAGTTGACTGTGATGCGGTCGAACCCGTTCTGGTTGCTTACAGGGGTGGGTGATACAGAAGCCGATCCAGATATGGAGTATGGAGTGGAAGTACACGCTGACTGGCCCTGGGGGCAGATGGGAGGTGTGCCTGCGCATGTATACTGCTGCCCGCCGTTCGCGCATATCATTGCATTAGCGGGAGATATCGATATTGCTGCCGTGAACAATAATGTTATGAAATATTTTAAGGCGTACTTTGTCATATTTTCAGAATATGCAACTCTACTGTTTGGCTCCCGAAGAACATATTAAGTCATGGCTTGCGGCATTCAGCCCGGCAAGAATGCTCACCGCTTCCGCAAAATCGTTTATGCATTGGCAGTTCACGATGATTTGTTCGCCCGTCCCTGCAGGGCATGCGTTGTTTTTGCACTTGTAATAGCTGAATTTATAAGTCGTGGCGCTATTCTGATATTGCGAATCATTGCCCGATGCTCCCGCGTCGGTCTTGGCAACGGCTATTTTCGTTTTGCATGCCTGTTCGCAGGTATTGCCGCTCATATTAAACTGGGAGAGATTCGCGGAGCCTGACGTATTTATAATATTGCCGTTCGCGTCCCGCGGTGCGTCACTGTAAGTCATTCCGCTGTTCGGGTCTCCGGTCGAGGAGTTGGCGATAACACCCGTTCTTCTCTTCAGATCGCTAAAGTCATAACCGTTCGTCTCTTTGCACTGATAGGTTCTGTCTTTTACCCACCAGTCTCTACAGACATTCTCCGGAGAAAAGCCGCCCGTAAGAATCTTACATGTCGGAAGCGGCATGAGTCCCGATGGCTGAAAGTTTTGATAAGTGGACACGCTATCAACCGTTTCGTTGTCCAGCTGGCAGTTCAGATCGCTATCGATTGCCCTGCATTGATCATTGACTGACTCATTCAGCACATCTTGTTTGTCCGCACTATAAGCACACACACTACAGTTTGACGGAGTTGAGTTGGGATAATGGCTGCAATCGATCGAGCACGACGATGCCGTGTAATAGTAGCCCTGGACGAAAGTCATATCGTTCGTCGGGCAGGAAGGAAAAGTCACTGTTTGGTATTCAGATGTGTAGATTATATGTTGCACACCCCCGCATGTGTAAATTATCCTCCCATTTTTGACGGTTCCGACACATGGATCGCCGCAGAGGTAATTAGAACCGTATCCCATGCTAAGTGACGATCCTCCTCCACCGGGCAAGCTTACGTTAAAATAACATCCCCTGTTACAGCCGCCTGTGGGAATAATTTGGGGCGTGTTGTCGTTCGCGTTGATAACACAGTTATCCGTCGAACCCGAGTACACGCCGCCGTTAAGACAGTTGGTGACTCTCTGCACTGTTATGTCTCTCTTTATAGTACAGTCCTTTATATCCACCTGCATCTGCTGGGCGGCTGCCGATTGCGTAAGCAAATTGTAATAGCTTTTCGGGTCGGATTGTTCGCTGGTGACTTCCTGGGACGTGGCGTTTTCCATGTTCGCGGCATAGTTAGTGTATTGCTGCGCCTGCGTAGTCTTCGCCTGCGGTCCTTGTTGTATGGCGCTTCCCGACGCCTGGCTGCCGCCTTTACAATTTTTTACGTCCTGTCCGGAATAGGAGATTGTTGCGGTGTCTATACTCACACTGGAGATCATGAATTGCGGCTTCTTTGCTTGTACCGCGCCCACTACGCCTCCACCGAGGTCCTTCAGTATGTTGGCCATGTTCGACCATGTGAGATTGCTTCCGCATGAATTGTTAATGCAGTAACAGCCGCCCAAAGCTTCAACCTGGGTTTGATTTACACTTGCATGTGCGTTCGCGTCCGCTACCCATATATAATAGTTGCAGCCCAACCATGTGCCGGGAGTGCATGATATCACTCCGTTGGCGCATATTCCTGAAACTGGGAAGGGCAGCGTATAGGAGTATTCCACGGTGCCGTCGAGATCCGTGTCCTGGGATATGTTCACCATGCCGAGGTCGTTCGTAGCGGCAGGCTGTATCACGACCGCCAAAAACTTGTTCGATGAAGGGCAGGAGAGCCGGACCATTCCCGAATTTGTGCCGTCGATCGTATATAATTTCTTATCACTTGTAAGTGGTGCTACGGCATTCTGCCGTAAAGCGTCCTGAGATCCAAAGGCGCCAGTTGCCTGCCGTGCAGATGAATTTGCGGCGTCATTGGCGTCCTGCGCCACACATAAGGGCGCATTGAGTATAATGATGACCGCGATGGCGATTAATATTTTTTTTATGGAAACACAAGACATGCAGGACCTATTCATATGTTATGCAGCGGCAACCATAGGAACAGGCATTTCATTAGGACGGTGTAGTTCTACCATCTTGATGATGGATTTTTCGTATGTCATGCGTTCGTCAATGACCATTTGTTCTATTTCGGCTATTTCCCTGGCATCGGATGTAAACAGATAATAAGAAAAAGGATCAACAGCCAGTCTTGCCGGCCCTATACCGATCGGCGAATCAATAAATATCTCCGAGTATTTGGGGCGATTTGACTTGATCGTTTTGAGAAGCTTCATTACGAAATCTGGATACGTAATAAGTTTTTCAGATGCGGCTGTATCAAAGTCGTTTGACTCGAGGAAAAACCGAAACGCGCTGTTTGCCATAATAACCCCTCCGACTTTGCCAAACAGCTTTAAGTCCAGCACTGATTGCGTGCAAATTGAGAATGAACCCCCATATTTCCTGCATCGGCGGTAACCTTCGTTTAAAACGTCCTGTAAAGAATTCTCATCCTTTACGAATTGGTACGCTTCGTCGAATACGATCAGGCGACGCCGGGAACGGTCAGACAAATACAGGTCTTGCGTAACAGCGTTGATTACCTGCATCGTTATGATATTCCACAAGGCTTTATGCGCTTTTAGATTCTCCAGTTCTAGCACCACGAATTCATCGCTTGAGATGTCGAATGTCGCTTTACCATTGAACCACTTCCCGTAAGGACCCCAAGGCGTGAAATCGGTCAGGTTATACGCAAGCGTGCGCGCAATATCCTGCATATTTGTGGGGAAACGTTGATCCTTTATGGATTTGTCACATAATTCGGGAAAGTCGTTCAGGTAGCGGTGTACCGCTGCGATATCGGCGTCTGGCCCATATTCCTTCCATGCCCATTCCGCCGCTCTCTGTGTCAGCGTGCCCGCCGTTTCCGCTATGGCTGCCGGCACTATACCGGTCTTGGCATAACACATACTTGCTATCATGCTGCCGATCGTCGGTATTTGTTCTTTTGACTCCCACTCGGACTCCGCCTGATCCCTATTATCTACAGGAATATGAGTGAATGGGTTAAGACAGACATTGGATTTCTCATCGAAGTCAAGGAACCTTGCGCCAAACAAATGCGTCATCTTCTTATATGATCGTCCGATATCTATTATGCGTATCAGGGCATCTTCACCATAATAATTTGAGGTCAGATAGTTCACCAAAAATGATTTCCCTGCTCCGGAGCCCGCCGTAATAAAAGCGTTGGAATTATTCGCTCTCGAGGAAAACAGGTCTATCCCGCATATTTGGCCCTTCCGGCTGACAAATACGATGGATGGTTCTGCGCCTGAAAAGTCACTTTGTGTCGGTAGAACATTAACAACCGTTTCCGAAGAGACAGTGTAGTCGCGCTCAAGGGCATCTTGTATGCCTGTTTCCGTATATGTCCCGAACGGGAGGCATACAATCAGTAGGGCTGGCAATATTATCTTATCAGCCTGCGGGACGTAGCCTTTTTCTTCCCACATGCGTTTGACTCGCGCAAGAGCCGCTACAGACTGTTCCTCTGATCCCCACACCCAGAGCGCTGGCGTGATGCGGACATATGGTATGCCATTTCCGATGTCATGTATTGCTTCTCGATACTCGGTCTTTATTGTGGCGATGGTCTTTGCCCAACTGCCGAATGCCGGCTGTTTCTGGTAAAATTCCGCCTTTCTTTCTAATTTTTCTTTCAGATTGTGTTGAACAAGTATGGTCAGGGTAAAAAGGAAGGGAGATGTAATCTGGCTGGTGTCTGATATGCCACCCCATATACCCCCAAAAAGCTCGTTGGTCTGCAACAGGTGCACTTCTTCAGGATAAGATTTCACTGTTAAGCACCGTAAATGTTTGGATCCTGTTTTCATGTAATCAACGTGGTTTTCTATTATCGTATCGGAAAAAATAACCTGTTTATTTATAGGTACATCGTCGTTATATGTTCTGTTATAGAGAGAGGGCTCGTCGTTGAAAAACCTGCGCATCCAGTCAATGAGGTCTTCCGGCATAAAATCCCTTGGGAACAATAATGCACCAGTCAGCTTTTCCTTGAACTGTGTGTAAATGCTCGCCACCAGTTTCGGTTGCACTTTTTTGTTCGGTATGTTTACCGTTACCAGCATGCGAAAGTCGCGCAACGGTATACCCTGCATGCAAGACATGCCCTGCTTGTTCTTTTCCAGGAATTCGCATGTGTGTTCGACCATCTTGTTGATGATGTCAAGCTTACGGGTTTTTTTACGACGGTATCTGTCGAGTATCGGTTCAATATAGTCGTCGGCGAACAGCATAAACTGTATGACCGTATCGTCTGGCAGTTCCAACCGGAACAGTCCTTCCAGCGCCTGTGCGCTTTTCTCCCCGGCAAATACCTGTGGCGTGCACTCCCACGCATACCCGGCACTGTCATCCTTGTTCCTGTAAATCTTCGTTTCAGGGTCGTATGAACGCCAAGGCAAATATTTTGAGTATGATTCGCGCGTCACCAAATTCATGATATCCGCTGATTTCATTTTGCTAAAAGTCTCCCTTTAATAGTGAATGTTGCTCCTTTTCCGGTGCCCGTGGTTCATTTTTCTATTTTTGTTTTGTTGGAACGCCTGGTTTTTCTAAAATCATATCGTTTGATTCCTCACCATACTTGGACGCGCCTACGACCCATTGCGGTTCGTCGACGATAAAATATACGTATCGTTCCGAATACAGGTCTTTCGGAGACGCTTTATAAGGCAGGATTAAAACCCTCATCACCGTCGGAGGGGCAAGGAACGGCGTATCGGGCTGTCTGATATACTTTGTCAGCTTTTTTGCCATTTCCTGCTGATATATATCGCGTGGGTCGCTATTCGTCAGATTGGCCGCTTTGTCATTCTTCCTGGTGTATTTTGAAGGTTTGTCATTCCCGTTATTGCCATTAATGCCCTGGGGTGCACCGTTCTTCGATTCTTCCATTGCGTCGGTGACACTAACGCATTTGCCCTTAACACCGCCCGGGCACTGAAAGTCGCTTTTGTACGGGTTGAATATTCCGCATCCTGCAAACAGCAGGAATATCGCTGCTATGACAGTAGTTTTTGTATTCATTACTTTTCTGTTCCTTTCCGTGTATTTACCGTCACGAGTGCCTCTCATCTGACAAGGTTCATAGTCTTTATCTCAAGTTCCGCGCCCTTCGTTGTGACAAACGCGAGTTTTACCAGGGCACCGATTTCTATCGTCGGGCTGAGTTGACGCGCGAGATCCATGTAGAATTTCTGCAACTCTGCAGACGCGGTAGACAATCCTCCGCCTACCCCTGCTTGTCCAATCTGTGACGGATTCAGGGTTTGCATACCTGTTGTCCCACCGACGCTTACCGTGGTTAGAGGCTGTGACGTTGACCTTATGGCGTCACCTGCTCCACCGAAAAGCCCAGCTAAAAAGGCCCGCCACAGTGCAGAATCCATTTTGCTCACTACGGTCCCGCGGACGCCGCCCTTCCCATCGGTATCCGCAAGGTATCCCTGTATTTCGCTATCGACGAGGGCTTTCCCTGTCTTGGAGATACATGTCATGGACATGCCCCGAAGGTGAACCCTTTCATCAGCGAGCGATCCGATTCCTTGCGCCAGTATCCGGCAGCCCTTCAGGTTGGCCTTGAATTCGTTCGGCAAAAACGCCAGGTTGTCGACTCTCAACAAAACAGGAACGTTCGGGCGTTTTGCATCTTCCATGCAGGTAGCGTCAACGCCCGATAACAAAGTCACAGGTATAATCGTCCCCGCAGGAATGTATATCGTTCGGTTCTTTTTTTTTACGTCTTTGGCTTCTTCAGTTGTCAGCTTTGCTTCCGTGTTTTTAACGGTTTCTATTCCGCCGATGGTCTCTCTGGTCTGCTCCCCGGGAACCGGAGGCGGCCGTACGTTGACAGAAGCCTGTGGAGGCATTTGCTGTGGCGGAGGTGGTGGAGGCGGGACCACTTGTGCTTGGCCTTGTTTATTGACCTTTTGGTTTACGGCGCTTGTATTTGATGCAGCAGGTGCAGCCTTCATCTCATTCATTACAGGCGGCGTTTGTGCCTGAGTACCCGGAGGCGTTATCTGATTTTGTCCACCATTAGGTGATCCGCCCCCTTTTTCTATTTTAGTTAACCTATCCTTGAGATCCTGCATTTCTTTGTTGGTTTCCAGATATGCAGCCTTATCAAGGAGGTTTTGGTCTATCTGTATTTCTTTCTGGCCAGTTTCTTTCTTTTGCTGCTGCTTCTGTTCCGCTTTTTTCGTCATTGAGGAAAAAAATATTACCGCGATCAAAAGCGCTACGACGCCTATAATGCCGTATCTAATGACCTTGTTTTTCTGCTGCAGTGGCAGGCCATTAAACCAATCGACGATTTTCTTTTTCATTGACGTACCCCACGTGACTCTTTTTTCGCTTCGATGATAAACACCCGGGCAAGATCGTTAGGCTTAATAATCGTCTTGTCCAGCGCTATCGCAACGGTATTACTGGTCAGGTCATTCACAAGGAACATTTTTTCATCGATCCTGCCCCCATCGGGGTATTTCACAGCATCCGTAAATCTGACGTGGTATTCCTTCAGGATGATTCCTTCGCCATCAATCACCACATTACGGAAATGCGTTATCTGATAATTACTGAAATCATCAATATTTCGATTAATACCCTGAATGGTCCACGAATCTTCAAATTCGTCTTTATAGGCACGCTGTATAATCGTGGCAATCCTCTGCTCATAAGGCATATCCGCGAAATATTCTTTGTTTTGCTTGATTCTGTCGATGACTGTATTCGCCAGTCTGATCTGTTGCGCAGGCATACGCTTTGGAAGGGCTATAATCGTATATACCTGGTCTCCACAGACAAAATATATCTCCGTAGGTGTATTTGAATACAGAAGACTGCCTTTGCCCCCTTCTTTTACTACCTGGAACTTAATAAATGCGTCCTTGCCGCTGTATTTAACTGTTACACCTTTTTCCTGTGAGTAAATGACGTCCGAGATCATTCCGTTCGAGCACGTTACGCGGTTCACGTCGGACGCCGACA
>PLLV01000008.1 GCA_003142295.1 Syntrophaceae bacterium | reverse complement strand
CAGGCATTGTTTCAACAAAGCGACCAGCCACATAAGCAATTAACGGCTTTGTAAATCCACCCTTGTGAATGAATTCAGCCACCTCTTCTTCATAGCGAGTGCCGGGTTCACCCCAAAGAACCACGGCCTTTGTCTTAGTATCCTTTTCAAATAAGCCCAGTATCTCCTTAGGCGATGAACCGATGAAGGGATCACCCCCGACACTAACACTCGTACTGACACCAAATCCTGCTCTCTTAACCATCCATGAACATTCCGCAGTCATTCCTCCACTACGAGAAACCACTCCTATTGCACCTGGTATAAAACAGCGTTCAACATTATCTCCGCCAATTGCCCCCAGCTTGATTCGATCTTCAGGATTGAGAATACCTACGGAATTGGGGCCAACAATCGTACAATTCTCTTCCTCGGCTGTTTTTAGAAATTTAACCACATCATGGCGGGGAATTCTTTCAGTTATGATAAGTATGAGTTTGACTCCGTTTCCAATAGCTTCCAAAACTGCATCGTAAGCGTAAGCAGGTGGTACATAAATAACTACAGTATCAATGCCATGCTTCAAAACAGCACGTTTGAGGGTGTCATAAACAGGTACATTTTCAATTTCCTGACCTTCCTTACCCGGGGTTACTCCTGCGAGAATTCTCGTACCATATTTTAGAGCATGCTTAGTGACCATAGATGCTTCCCGACCAGTGATCCCTTGGATCGCGATTTTTGAATTTTTGTTTACTAAGATCGCCATTTTTGACCTCTCACTCTCCATAGACTTGTTTCATCTTATTAACGATAATCCGTGCGGCATCTTCCATAGTGATTTCATCACCGTAATATTCCATCCCTGCCTCGGAAAATATTCTTCTGGCTTCTACTTCATTTACTCCAGCTAACCGGATAACTGTAGGGAAAATCCGCGGATCTATGCCTTTCTCTTCGTAGGCCATAATAATTCCCTTGGCCACCAAATCCGTCTGAGTGTTATTAGTAATATTGGCGTCCATGAAAAAACTCTTCACTCCGGCTTTGGAGAGCACACCTTTAACGAGGCCTGCAATCTTGGTTTCTGTTGGATTTCCACCAAATTCTGTGTAATTCGCCGGCACCCCTCCATATTTAAGTAACGTGTCGTAGACAAGCAAGCTACCGCCGCCACCGCCACAGAGAAATCCTATATCCCCCCCTTCCATCTCCGTATAGCGCGCTGTACCGCGATAGGGTTCTGCGGCATCGACTGCGATCATCTCTTTTTCGAGAGTCGTCAAGGGTCGCCATGCCCGATCATTGCCCATTTCCACCGTAGCGGATAACTCAGGCTGGCGGTATAAGGCGTCATCATCAACACCCATCAATACAGCGGCAGCCACTATATCTCCATCAGGAGTCACAACCAAAGGATTGATTTCAAGGATATTTAAATCGTACTTCTCATAAAATAGACATAGCTGACAAATCATTTGGGTGGCTTTCAGCAGAGTTTTACCTGTCAAGCCCAGTTCGGAACATACTTCCTTGACTTGATATTGCTGGAAACCTTTTCGTGGATCTGTGCTCGTCTTGATAATCTTCTCAGGGTGCCTGGATGCAATATCTTCGATATCCATGCCGCCTTCACTACTGACAATCATAACGACCGTTTTTGCCGAGTTGTCAAAAGTCATCGAAAAGTATAACTCCCGAGCAATATCTATCCTTTTCTCAACCAGCAAACGCTCCACGGGGAAGTGACGCACCGTTATGCCAAAGAGTTCGCATACTGCTTTTTCAGCTTCTTGGATGTTTACTGCAAATTTTACTGCACCAGCTTTCCCTCGCTTTCCGACAGGTACCAGAGCCTTTAGTACCACTGGGTAACCGATTCTGTCAGCTACGATACACGCTTGTGCGGGGGTTTCGGCAATTGAAAATTCGGGTACCGTGATTCCATTTTTCCTCAGTAAATCTTTCCCAATATTTTCGAGAATTCTGGCCATAAGGACCTCCTTTATCGTTGCTTACACGTTAAGCCAATTTCCCTATCGCAAACACTTCTTCTAAAGACATACCGGCAAAGGTCTGCGGATACTGAATATATCGCTTATTTGGGTCCATACCCTCTTCTTCATATATTTTCCGCGCGTTTTCATAGACTTCGCCCATAATGTTCCGAGATGCCGACATCCCTGTAGAATCTATGCTGACGATAAGAGGCCCAAAACGCTCTACATCAAAAATCCAAACTGCTTCCGGGTAGCCCATATCCAGCCATTTCACATCAACCTTTCGAATCATCTTCCGATAGCTGACAGCACAACCACCGACAGCTGTCAGATAAACTCCTTTTCCTTTCAGTGCGCGAATCATTTCATCTCCCATAGTTCCCTTACCGATGGCGGCTTTGATGATCCCGCTTTCAACCAGAAATGCGGAATCTTTCGTAAATCGGGAACTGGTTGTTGGTCCTGCGGAAACGATGGACCAGCGATGAGGTTCTGGAAAAACGACCGGTGCACAATGGTAAATGATTCCATTACTTAAAATCTCTTCAGGAATGTCCTCGTTGTGTCCACTTTTAACTATTTCCACCATGCGTCGGTGTGACCCATCACGGGATGTGCAGATTGTGCCGCTTAAATATACCACATCACCGACCCTTAACTTGCTGAGTTGTTCAAAGGTTATCGGTGTAGTCAACTCATATATATTGCCATTGTCTCCGGATCGAGAAGACACTGCAGCCAGAAATTCTCTAACCGCAGGAACATCTTCTCTCTCTAAGTGGGGTGTAAGGTACTTCACAGAGCACTCATCCAGTAATGCCTCTGAGCCTCGAGAAGCCCAACACTGTTGGGATACACAAACTGGAGCCACAGACGTATGTGTGCCTCTCCTTTCAAGATATACGCCGAGGGTAGTGGTCCTCCCCCCAGCTCCCATAGGACCCAATCTCAATCTGTTGACGCAACGAAAAATCCTTCCTTCCAATTCCCGTAAGAATCGTTCTTCTTCACTGGCAGGAATTTGTGTTCTGGTCTGGCTCAATTCTCGAAACACCGCATTCTTTGCATTTAACATGGCTTCAGATACGTAACCACCTACACCAATCCCCAAAAAGCCGGGCATGCATCCTTCGCCCCGGGAGAGAATCACATTGTTGAGGACATAAGCCAATACAGCATCCGCCATATTTTCCGTACTTGTGAATACCCAATCCGCGGTGGATTTAATTTCACCTCCAAAACCTTTCAATTCCGCTCTTATTCTCATTGGTCCTGGCTGTGAACTATAATGGTAATAGATATTAGGGGTGCCCCAGCCAGTGTTATTCCCTGGATTCTGAAATGTAAACGGTTCAACCACATTGCACCGCATCGGAACTTCTAGAGTTGCCCGAGACGTGGCTTCCATCAGTGCGGTCTCTATATCTCCCTTTACTTCAATGCTTGGATTCAGATAGATGTGAAACGCGGGTACGCCAGTATCTTGGCAAAGTGAAACGGAGCCTTCTGTTGCGGCAATGATATTCTCTGCGATCGAGAAGAGCACACTTTTGCTACTTGGATTGTCCTCGCTGCTGAGTCCGGATAAAAGCTTATTCAAGAAGTTTTTGGGATACATTGTTGTGGTTTTGGAAAGTAACGTGTAAGCTACTTCACAGAGTACTGCTTGAGTTATTGTCTTCATGAATGCTCCCACTTATCATGCATCAAATCGTCTGGATTAGCAGATCTGAGCCAAAATCAAAGCGACCACCCTAAATTTTTTATAGAGGAATTGCTTTCTCAGGATTAGGGAAACATCCCATAGCCTGACTTATCTCCGAGGCCGTACTCAGGAGCATTCTGGATA
>PLLV01000180.1:11104-11317 GCA_003142295.1 Syntrophaceae bacterium | reverse complement strand
AAAGTACGCGGATAAAAATATCAAGACGGTCATCGTCTCAGGCGACAAAGACATGATGCAACTTATTTCCGATAATATCATGATGATCGATACAATGAAGGACAAGACCTACGACGTGGAAGCCGTCAAGGAACGATTCGGCGTCAATCCCGAGAAGGTGATAGAGATTCTTGGCCTCACGGGTGATCAATCGGATAATATCCCGGGCGTTCC
>PLLV01000180.1:0-11093 GCA_003142295.1 Syntrophaceae bacterium | reverse complement strand
GCCGACCAGGCCAGAATGAGCCACAATCTCGCCAAAATCAAGACGGACGCGGACTTTGATCTTGACCTCGAAAGTGCCCGCTATTCGGGGCCTGACAGTGAGGTATTGCAGGCCCTGTTCAAGGAATTTGAATTCTCATCGCTCCTTCAGGAACTGAAAATCAAAGATGAATNNATATGGTCTCATCCTCACGGATGCTGAATTCGCGGCCTTGATTGAACGGCTCAGGAATGTAAAAGAATTTGCTTTTGATATTGTCGCGAGTACGGATGTACCGATGCTTGCCGATATGGTCGGTATCTCTATCTGCCTGTCCCCGGCAGAAGCCTTCTACATCCCGTTTTCCCACGCATACATGGGTATTCCGCAGCAGCTCAAATCACGCGATGTCCTGAAAGGCCTGACACCCTTCCTTTCCAGTCAAGGCATCAAAAAGCACGGCCACGACATGAAGAATGCCGTGATCATTCTGGCCAGAAGAGGCGTGGATCTGCAGGGTCTTGGGTGCGACATGATGGTGGCCCCCTACATACTGAATCCGGCAAAGCACAACTTCGAGCTGGCCGATGTAGTCAGGGATCACCTGGGCAGGCAGATTACGCATCCAAAGGATTTAATCGGGAGCGGTGCCAAGGCCGTTCCTTTCAGCGTTATCCCTGTTGAGAAGGTCAGGGATTACGCGTGCCGGAGGGTCGATGCCATCTTGGGACTTGCCGCAACGCTGCATGAAAACATTGTAGAAGACGGATTCAAAGACCTTTACTATGAGGTGGAGATGCCTCTCATTTCCGTTCTTGCCGCCATGGAGAAGAANNGGGAGGAAAACGAAAGAGGGACATTCGACGGACATTGAAGTTTTAACCAACCTCGCCCGGAGCCACGAACTGCCCGCAGAAATCCTGTCATACCGGACGATGGCGAAGCTGAGATCGACCTATATCGATGCGCTGCCATCACTGATCAACCAGGAAACAGGCCGCATCCACACATCTTACAACCAGACGGTGACGGCCACAGGCAGGCTTTCCAGCAGCAATCCCAACTTGCAGAATATCCCCATCAGGACACCGGAGGGAAGAAGAATCAGGCAGGCCTTCATTGCACCGGACGGCTGGGAGATTGTCTCCGCCGATTACTCTCAGATCGAACTCCGCATACTTGCACACCTCTCCGACGACAAAACCTTGATCGACGCCTTCATGGAGGATGTTGATATCCATACCGCAACAGCGGCGAATGTCTTCGGCCTCTTCCCGGAAATGGTGACGGCGGAAATGAGACGGCAGGCCAAGGTTATCAATTTCGGCATCCTCTACGGCATGAGCGCCTTCGGTCTATCCAAGGAACTTAATGTGCCGCAGAAGACAGCCCAGGCTTTCATCGACGAATATTTCAACAAGTACCGGGAGGTGAGAGCCTTTCTGGATGGAATCCTTGCGAATGCACGAAAAGACGGGTTCGTTACCACCCTCCTGAACCGACGCCGCTATCTTCCCGAGATAAACAGCAGCAATGCCCCTGTGAGGCAGTTCGCCGAGCGCACGGCAATCAACACTCCGATTCAGGGAACGGCGGCCGATCTTATTAAAGTGGCCATGATCAATATCTCAAACCTGATTGCGAAAAAGCGTCTCATGGCAAGCATGATCATGCAGGTCCACGATGAACTGGTCTTTGAAGTTCCTCTCGCCGAGAAGAAAGAAGTATTGGCCCTTGTCAAGAAAGAGATGGAAGAGGTAATCAAACTGAAGGTGCCTCTCAAGGTGGACATCTCCTCGGGAAGAAACTGGGACGAAGCACATGGGTGAGATATGGAATTGAGAACAAGAATTCTTTAGGAGGCATCATGGAAATTCGTGGATTACTCGCATTGGTGACAGGCGCCTCCGGATTCATCGGCGGCCGGCTGGCGGAAAGACTGGCGACTGAAGAAGGCGTCCGTGTTCGCGCTCTGGTGCGCAACACCCGGAAAGCCGGACGATTGGTGAAGTTGCCCTTGGAAATTGTTGAGGGGGATCTTCTCGATCCACAATCTCTGAGCAAGGCCGTGAAGGGGTGCGATCTTGTGTTTCACTGCGCAGCCCTTGTCCGTGAAACGGGGAAGAAAAAGGAATTCTATCAAATCAATGTCGAAGGGACAGAGAACATCCTTAAGGCTGCCGTTGAAGCAGGCGTCAAGAAGTTCATTCACTTAAGCAGTGTAGCCGTATACGGACTCAATCCTCCGGATGGAGCAGATGAAGACACCGCCTATCAACCTTGTGGCAATCTCTACTGCGACACAAAGATCGCCGCGGAGAAGGTCGTATGGGCATATCATCGAGACAGAGGACTGCCTGTCGTGGTAATACGACCCACCAATGTCTATGGTCCTTATTCCAAGCCATGGACGCTTCGGCCGATTAAGTTGATAAAGTCCGGTAAAATGATGCTCATCAACGATGGGACCGGTCTATGCAATTATGTATATATCGATAATCTTATTGATGCCACGCTCGCGGCAGCGAAACGCGACGAATCCGTGGGGCAGGCTTACATAATCACTGACGGGATCGCTCTCCCCTGGAAAGAATTCTTCGGATGCTATGCACAAATGGCTGGGAAACCGCAAATGAGATCCGTTCCCGAACAGCTCGGAAAAATCGTCGCCCTGGGAATGGAGATAACATCAAAGTTTACCGGCAAGCCTCCAAAGATCACACGGCAGGCTGTTGGTTTCCTGACCCGTAAGGCCCGCTTCAGTATTGAAAAAGCGCGGCGCGAGCTGGGATATAAGCCCCGCCTGTCATTGAAGGAAGGAATGCAAATAACCGAGCAGTGGCTGCGGGAAGAGGGGCACCTGGGAAAGACCCGGGATTAGCGAGAATAATCCGGCATTAGGATAAGATTCTCCTCATCGCTTCCGTTCCTCAGATCTCAGACTTAGTACATCATTTCATTATNNCGAAATGACAATAGTACATGGAAGTTCCCGAACTGTGACAGCGCCACGGGACGGCCGACGAAGATGCCATGCTGGACAAATAAGTATCACTTCTCTAGAGCTTCTTCGATCTCTGGAATATTTGCCCCAACGACTGACTTCTTCCCGTTAATGATAAAGAATGGTGTGCCACTTATGCGCATCTTTTGCCCGATCTGTTTGTGAAGCTCCAAGAGTTCAACTGCTTCAGGTTTCGCGCATTTTTCATATTTCTGATCATCTAACTTGCCCTGCATGGCATCTTCGTAAGCTTTCACCCGATCGGCGGCGCAAAAGATATATTTTATCTTATTCTCAGCGTCCTGGTGCATGGGGAGCGGGAAAAAGAAAATATAGCGCGTTACGTCCTTTCTCTGTCCTAAAAAGGAGGATGCAGTCCTGCAGTAGGAGCAATCGGGATCGGTAAATTCTACAATAGTATTCTTGCCGCTTCCGACCTTGATGGCCTTGTCCAATGGGAGATTTTTTGCGCTTTCGGCAAAAAGCTCGCCCTTTCTCTCTCCGGTGACATTCCTTCCCTCTTTGTCGAAGATATCCCCGACGATGAGATAACCCGGATCCAGAACATAATAGATGATATCAGAACCTTTAATGACCTCGTATATGCCCTTTATATCGGTTGGTTTAATTGAATCAAAATCTGCACCGGGAAATTCTTTTGTCAAGGTCTGTTCTACTGTTTCAGCGCGCAGGTTTCCGCAAATTACAGAAACAAAAACAAGCGCAAGCAAAATGGATACTATGATTCTCTTTTTCATCTTTCCTCCTTATCACCATACGAATTGCAGCGCCGGTATGACACCCCTGATGCAAGATACCTATCAAAATACTTTACTAGACTTGCAGCCCCGTTCTGAATCCACTCTCAACAGCTTCAGCTATCCTGGCGGATGGCGAACTCACGTGGCCGAAACAGCACTGCATCAATGAGGAATCACGGCCTGCAAGACCCAGAGAGCCACCATGCCGACTCCAATCGTCAGCAGCACGTTTTTGGTGCGCCAGGCAACAGCGGCGGCCAGCGTTCCGGCCAGAAGCCGCAGATTTCCGAGAGACAAATCGAGCGTGCCTCCGGGCATCAGCAACTCCGGAAAGATAATCGCCGACAGCACTGCCGGAGGAACAAGGCACAACCCCCATTGAATAATCGGCGGCAGATTCACGCGCCCGATCAGCACGATCAGCGATAGACGAATCGCATAGGTGACTAAGCCCATGCAGATAAGAAGGAGCCACACATTCATTGGTTGTCCCCTCCCTCGTGACGGTGGGCACGCGACAGCTGTCGCGCTTCTACCCAAAGGCCAACAGCCATGCCGCCGATGGCCGCGACTATCAACCCCAGCTTGTAGGGCAGGCCAAAAGCCAGCACAGCGATGATACCTGCAGAAAGCGCAGCGGCCACGCTTGGCCGATCGCGCAACGCCGGCACGACGAGCGCGATGAACGTGAGGGCTATGGTGAAATCGAGTGACCAACTGGATGGAACTTGCGCGCCGAGGAAGATACCCGCCGCGGTACTGACCTGCCAAGTGCCCCACATCGCCAGTCCCGCCCCCAGCAAATACCAATGCCTGTTGGCAGATTTGACAGGTGATGCCGATTCTTGATTGTAACGGGTGATAGTGATGGCGTAGGCCTCGTCGGTGAGCAGGTAGGCCAGCAGCCACTTCCACCTGGGGCNNCAGCCCGGCGCCCATGGCCAGCACCCCGTAAATCATTCCGAACGGGACCACGCCTAACAAGATCGGCATTATGGCCCTGACGCCAGCAATGAATTCATAGCGCGGCGAATGCCTCAAATGACGATTTGTATTCACTGCCGCCAACCCAAATAGCTCAGAATGTTAGAAATCCCTATAGTCCCGCCCACAGAGCCACATGGTAGGCAATGATGCCGCCGGAAAAAGAGACAATAAGCATTAAGAGCAGAGAGGACGCAAACCATTTCGAGCTTCCCATTTCCTTCTTCATCACTGTCAAAGTGGCAACGCATGGAATAAAAAGCATGAGAACAACCAGGAAAGCCAGCGCCGAGGCGTGGCTCACAACATTCGGCAAGACCTTGAGTAGTCCCTGATCGCCAACACCATAAAGAACTGCGAGGGTGGCAATTGCATTCTCTTTCGCCACGAAGCTCGTAATCAAGGCGGTCAGCATTTTCCAGTCAAGTCCCATCGGTTTCCCCACCGGTTCCAAGAGACGGCCCAACCACGCGAGAATGCTATCCTCTAGATTGCCGTTCGGAAAATAGGAGAAAACCCATATGACGACAGAAACTGCCAGTATAACGGTGCCCGCCCTCTTCACAAATGCCACTGTCCTTGCCCACACAACGATCCCGATAGTTTTGGGGTCAGGTTTATGATAGAGCGGCAGTTCCATGATGAAAGGCATAGGCTCATCCTTCAAAATAAATCTATCTATGAGCATGCCTATGACGCCTAATACAAGTATGTTCATGGTCAGCAATGCCCAGGAAACAAGGGCTGCCTTGTCCGCAAACAGAGCGGCAGCGACAAATGTCAGGACGGCAAGCCGCGCCGTACACGGGACGAAGGGAATAAGAAATATTGTGAGCAGCCGCTCCCGCTTGGACTCCACAATCCTCGTGCCTAAAACCGATGGCACGTTACACCCGAAACCCAAACACATGGGAATAAAGCTCTTCCCGTGAAGACCGACAAGGTGCATGAATCTGTCCATGACAAAAGCCGCTCTTGCCATATATCCAACGTCTTCCAAAAAAGCCATGACCGCAAAAAATATGAGCAATATGGGAAGCAATGTTAAAACGGACCCCACACCGCCGATTATACCGTCGATGATGATTCCCCTGACCCAGGGATGGTAAGAGACGATTGCCGCATCTACCCACCGGGCAAAGGCACCGACTATCCATTCAATCTGCTTTTGCAGGGGGAACCCGATCTTATATGTCACCATGAAGACGCCTGCAAAAACTGCAAGGAGTATAGGAATGCCAAGAATGGGGCGGGTGAGAATATGATCGATTCTGTCGGTCATGACAACCTGTCCCATTTTGAACCTCGAAACGGCAGCCCTGGTAACCTCTTCGATCCAGTCATACCTGCCGCTGACNNCCTCCATCACCTTCGATATTTCCGGATCGCCTTCCATGAGCTTCGTAGCAGTCCAGTGGACGGTGAACGGAGGTGGGACGTAGTCTTTGATGAGATTCATGAGACTATCAAAAATCGCCCTGTGATCCGGGGAAACATCGGGCATCCTGGGTTTGTAATCCAGTTCCCCCGTTGCCGCAGCGATCACCGTGGATACGAGTTCCTTGATGCCCCTGTTTTTTGTGGCAACCATCGGCACGACCGGTATCCCCAGGGATTCTTGCAGTGCCTTCACATCAACGTGGATCCCCTGAGCTTCAGCAACATCGATCATATTGACGGCTACAATAATAGGGGGACCTAAAAGCAGCAGCTCTGACAAGAGATAGAGGCTTCTTTCGAGTGCAGATGCATTCACGAGATGAACAATAACATCAGGATTTACGCTGATGATAAAATCCCGTGCAACCCTCTCCTCTTCGGAGAAGGCCGTCAGGCTGTAGGTGCCCGGCAAGTCTACTATCTGCAGTTCCACGTTATCCGAAACATGGGCGCCTTCTTTCTTCTCCACCGTTTTTCCCGGCCAGTTGCCGACATGCTGTGATAATCCGGTAAGAATATTGAATACAGTGGATTTCCCCACATTGGGCTGACCGGCAAGTGCAACAAGAAGTTTCCTTTCAACCCTTTTCTGCTCTCCTTCATCCCGCACTGCCGTAACCTTAAATACCAGTATTTTCGATGCCTCTCCACTTCCCAGGGCCACCCTTGTATCCACTACCTGGACAATAATCAGTCCTCCGCTTTTGCGGAGGACTTTGAGCTTTGCGTTAGATACAATACCCATGCCTGCGAGTCTGCTTGTGAGAGACCCACCTCCGGAGATGGCTTGAATAATTCCTTCTTCACCTACGCCCATCGATGTGACAGGTATCAACTCAGTGCCCATGTGCCTCTTTCATAAACCAAAAAATTAACGTGCCCGCTTATATCAAAATTATGCCGGAAAATACACAAAAATGAAGCTTCTCCCCGAGGTTCCAGTGCAATGATAGACACGATATATGCAAGGCACGAGCTCGGGGGATTCACATATTCTGTCATTTCTAAATATCCAGTGTATGCCCGTTATCCTTTAACCAGCTTCTCTGTTTCTTATAGTCGGTGATGGTATTTCCTACAAGACCCCAGAAAAGCCCCGAATGATTCTTTTCTTGCATGTGCGCTAACTCATGCACAACCAGGTAATCAATAACGGAACACGGCGCCATTATGAGCCGCCAGCTGAAATACACTTGATTATCCTGAGAACAGGAACCCCAACGGCAGCGTGCATTACTTATCTTGATGCCTCTTGGAATGAGCTTAAGGGCATGGCTGAAATGATCGACTCTTTCCCCAATATATTCCTGTGCTCTTTTCCTATACCAGTCAATGAAAAGCTCCCTTCCCTGTGAAACCTTATCACTGGCAAGGACAAATTGGCCGCAGAAAAAAGCCAGTTTGTCATATCCATCAGCGGCCGCCAAGATTTTCAACGGATAGGGTTCTCCCAGGCAAAAAAATATTTCACCTGTTACATATTTTTTTGCCTTGATTTCTTTTTGCCTTTCCCCGTTCTCCCTGATCTTTCTCCATAACCAACTTTCTTTCTCCTTGAAGAATTTATCTATATCTGGAATCGGGGTCCGATGCGGAGCATAGACGACTGCAGTCCCGTTTGCTTTCACGTGCAATGAAATCGTCTTTTTTCTTTTTTTGCTCCTCACTACTACGTAACTCAGTTCCATTTCTTTGCATCCAATGATGTGCAAGTTAAATATACTATTTATTATGGGGACAAAATAGAGTATTATAAGAAGTGTGGCAAGCAAATAAAGGAGAGATTCACTCCATGAAATTAACCCCGTTATCATATTTTTTTATTTTCTTTGTTTGTATGTCTTTCTTCGAAGCGACTCCCGTTTGTGCACAGGCAGGAAAAGAGCAATGGACTTTTGTGGGTTTTACGAAGTACAGAGACGCTCTCTATATAGAAAAGAAAGGCATCTTCTATCCATCCCCTGATATCGCCATGGTCTGGTCACTGATTGCCCCGTCTGAAAAAAGTAAATATCGTCAGGAAGTAAAAGGAGAGTTAAAAAAGTTAAAAAAATCCGCAAAAGGATTGAAGTACACTGAGATACTAAATGAGATTGAGTGCAGAGGAAACAGGATCAGGTTCCTGCAGATTGTTCATTTCAACGCGGAAGGAGCCATAATCCACTCTGCTGCCTCTGCCGATCAAGAATGGAAAATAATTTATTCGGGAAGTCTCTGGCAAAATATACAAAGCGCAGCCTGTAAGAACTGATTTCCTCCCAAAAAAAACAAACCGAGCACTGTTGAGATGCTCGGTTGTTTTTTTCTTATCAGATCTTAATAGGGATATTACTTGTGCGCAGGAGCTGCGGGAGCTGGCGCTGCAGGAGCTGGCGCTGCAGGAGCTGGTGCTCCAGGCGCTGGCGCTGGTGCTGGCGCTGCTGCTTCTTTCTTTGCAGGCTCTGCCGGTTTCTTTTCTGGTGCGGACGGACAGCCAACCAACACGAACGAAAATGCTATTAACATCAGCACCGAAAGCATGAAAGCAAACACCTTCTTCATCAACGTAGTACCTCCTTTCAAAATTTTTCAGACGCTGGGTGTTTCACCCATTTCTTTAGGCACGCAACATACTCCCTTTTTTTCCCTTGTCAAGATAAATATGCCAAATATTCCCTAAAATATTGTGGCACACCTGCTTGCCAAATAAGCAGGCACTTCATGGATGGCGGCCTATATAGTCAACAATTTTGGCCATATAGTGATTCGCTCTGTGTGAGGGTTGGGTTCTTTCTCAGAGTTTGATGATGAAGCCGTCAAACCCGGCCGTAGTCGTCCTCCAACCGCTCGATGTCATCCTCTCCGAAGTAATCTCCACCTTGGACTTCAATGACAACAACGTTCTCCTCCCCGGCGTTCATGATCCTATGCCATGCACCTTGGGGAATGTCCACAGCCTGGCCGCGCTCCAGTCGGATTTGATCTTTGTCGATGGTCACGATGGCGCTTCCCCGGACTATATACCAGTGTTCCATTCTGTGACGGTGCCTCTGGAGGCTTAAACGCTGCTTCGGAAACACAACAATGCGTTTCACTTTATGGTCCTGCTCATCAGCCAGGACGCAGAAGTAACCCCATGGCCTGTGTTCTTCAGATTTTGGGGACACCATTCTCCTTTACCAATTCTCCCGAAAAGACCTTTGAAAATATACACAAGGTTCCGCTGTAAGCCACTTACACACAAGACATTGCCCCGTCCCCTCTAAGGCGGGGAGAGGGAATGGAATTGACAAAATTGAACAATATATTAAAAAATTTGTAGCAAAAATACAAGGGTATCGTTTACTGGCGCGCCCACCAGGAATCGAACCTGGGGCCTTTGGATTCGTAGTCCAACGCTCTATCCAGCTGAGCTATGGGCGCTCCGTAAAATCATGGTGGTGCAGGCAGTCTAGGAGTAGTTTGTCTCACCATTTCCCTGCTAACAGGGAAATTTACAGGGTATTTGACCTAAACATCGCCTCAAATTTGATCATAACTCCTGTCTTTCTTTGCAGCACCGTAGGATAAAAAGAAATCGATTGAATTCCGAACAGGGAAAAACAGGGAACTGCCCGTGGACCCAATCGCTCATTTATCGAAAACCCCACTCTATTGAGAAACTTTGCTTCAGCCATCAGTATAGTTCCCCATATAGGGTTAAACACTCGATTAATTCTGCACCAGGATAAAGCTGCCTTTGTGATTTTCAATATCACTTTTCAGTTTTGAAAACCAGTATTAAAAGGAATGTCAGGAGGAATATATATATGTATGTAACAAAAAAACCAATTACCGATTTTTCAAGATCGCACAACCTGCGAAATTATAGACTGCACCCGCTTATCAATAACTTCGATCATGTTGAGATATTGCTGATAATTTATTGAAGTCAATATTTTGGGGAAATACGCTTGGGTAGCAGCTTTCGTCCTGTAATGCGCAGGAGTAATAAAAGAAAAAATGAAATACGCCGGTTGTTGGTAGCACCTACAAACAAACGTTTTTGAAAAGTCTTGACGTTGAGTATTACGGATCGAGAGAGAGTAACGCCAACGGGTCAGCCAGAACCGGGTTTCCCGGCGATTGGCTGCAACTGCTGGTTATATTTCATCCTGCACGAATCGATCTATTATTCCCTGCTTCAGCTTTTCCTTCTCAATTGGTTCGATCATCAAAAGAAAACAAGCTCGTATTATCTGGATATGGCAATCTTCTGAGTAACAGATCAGTTCCTATGCTTGAGGAGCATCGGTTTTTGCTTGTTTAAAGGCTTTTACACCAGCCTCTATGGCATTCTTTAGTCACTCCTTTTTCTCCGCATATAATTCCTTCTCACGGCCTTTCAGTTTCTCGAATTTTTTGCATGCCTCCTCATACTGTTTCTTTGTTTTTTCTAATAATTCATTTGCAGAATTGCATATTCCCTCTCTTGTTTCTTTGCCGCTTTTGGGAGCATAAAGGATACCCAATGCTGCACCGATCAGGCCGCCTACAATCAGCCCCCTAAAACAATCCTTGGTTGCCATATTCTCCTCCCCTTTTCTTTATTTGTTGTATTCCTATTAGGTTTAGGTTGGGTAAAAAACCATGGAAGCAATTTATTGATGGCTTGGACGCTTACGTAAAGAAAGAGCGCAAAGCTGTTTGTCGGTAGATACATTCATTTATCCTGAATCTTGACGCTGCATACAAAAGTTTAGCCTACCGGTATTAACATCATATTCACTATTTCCAACTTGGTAAGCGGAAGATATATGTTGGCTTCTTTACCTTGTCGCACTCGGCTCTTGACAATGCGGTAAGCTATGGCGAGACCAGATCTTTACCATATGTTTTTATGGTAAAGAAGGGCTTAACCCAACTTCGCCAAAATGACCCATGCTGAGGGCAGTTTTAGCCGGATT
>PLLV01000126.1 GCA_003142295.1 Syntrophaceae bacterium | reverse complement strand
CTCATAAATAAATGTTACCGAAGAGAGATGCTATTTGATAAACGTTGCCTCATAAAGAATGTTACCGAAGCCTGGTAATCTTTTTGAGTTTCATTTGCATGATATTGTTTAACTCAAAAGGGTTTAAGTTTTCAAGTTGTTTCGTCAGAGAGAGTTTGACTTCTTTATCAACACACTTCGATTCCATGATCCTCTGATAAGGCGTTTTAGGGTTGTCATGTTTCTTGATGGTTTTAGAACCAATTCGTTCTTTTTCAATGAGTTTGACAGAGGGGAGAAAGAAGTTGTGAAAGAGACGCCATTCATTACGATAGAGATTGTTCATCAGAGGGACCCCTTTGGGGTTGTCTAATCTTTGATAACCAAGCCATTGACGGACATGCGTCCAGTTTTTTTGTTCGATGTGGGCATTGTCGTCTTTGTGATAGGCTCTGCTACGGGTAAAACTTATGGGCTGTTTACGATCAGTAAAATGGCGGAACAGATGATAATTGAGAAACTCACCACCATTGTCAGAATCAAAGCCCAGGAGGGGAAACGGGAGCATTTTTTCTACGTCTTTGATTTGTTCCAGTACACCTTTCTCTCCTTTGCCCCAGACAGCCCTTTGTTCAGTCCATCCCGTGGCGATATCGACGAAATCGATGGTGTAGGCAAACATGCCCATAAGAGAATCCCCACAATGAGCTACGGTGTCGGCTTCAAGAAAACCCGGTCTTGATTCATCCCACTGGTTAGTGTTGATGGGGATTTGTTTTCGAAGAAGCGTTCCCGGTTTGGTCGTGGATTTACCTCTTTTTTGATACTTTATACGAACAGGTTTTAAAATCCTGTCGATGGTTGCCGGAGATATGGCCAAAAGAACCTTGATGATGTCTTCCGCCAATTGGCCGAAATGTTCGTTATATTTAGGCAGCCACATAGGCAAGATAGCTTTAAGTCTTTTGGAGCAGGGAAGATTAGCTGTCAGCCATATCTGCTTTAATGGCCGAATAACGCTATCTTTATTGTAAACGGCAGGCTTTCCTCTTTTCTTTGCTTTTGGTTTTGTAAACCGTCTATATCCTCTTAAGCGGCGAATTGCATGTTTCCGATGATAACCACAGATGGCGCAACATTCATCGATGATCATAGTCTTTTCTTTACGGGATGCTCCTTTGTAGCGCTTATGAAGGGCTTCAAAATACTCTTGTTTGGACTGGGGACTCATATCCTTATACCTCCGTTTCCGAATCTCTCTTCGGTAACATCGTTTTATGAGTCAACGTACCTTTTTTATCCACTCCTTCGGTAACATTTTATTTGAGGCAATTCGGTGGTCAAGATTTCCTTGACATACAAGATCGTGTTTCTTATACTTCGCCCCACAAAAAGTAAGTTCTTATCAAATGAACCTTGGAAAAGGCTGATTTTCCGGCCTGGTTAGAAGATGCGTTCTGTTGAAACTATTGTGCGATACGAGGAGATGTGGAAATGAAAGCAAAGACTGGTTCTGGATGGAAAGGGATTGTGCTGGCAGGCGGGGCAGGAAGCCGTCTACATCCGATAACCCTTGTTTCGAGCAAGCAGATTCTTCCGGTTTATGACAAGCCGATGATTTATTACCCGCTGTCGACCATGATGCTCGGGGGAATCAGGGACATACTTATCATATCCACGCCGAATGATCTGCCCCGTTTCAGGGAGCTGCTGGGTGATGGTTCAAGGATAGGCGCGAATTTTTCTTATGCTGTCCAGCCTGAGCCGAAAGGCATTGCCCAGGCGTTCCTGGTGGGTGAGGAATTTATCGGGAAATCGCCGGTCTGCCTGATTCTTGGCGACAACATTTTTTACGGGAAGATGGATTTCCTGAGGAAGGCGCTTGGCCGCAAGCGCGGGGCGACGATTTTCGGGTATCCGGTCCATGATCCTGAGAGATACGGCGTGGTGGATTTTGATGCGTCGGGAAAGGTGTTGAGCATTGAAGAGAAGCCGACGAAGCCAAAGAGCAAATACGCGATACCCGGCCTGTATTGTTACGATAACAAGGTTGTGAAGATCGCCGGCGCAATGAAACCGTCTCCGAGGGGCGAGCTGGAGATAACGGATGTCAACAAGGTTTACCTGAAAAAAGGCGACCTTCAGGTGGAATTGCTCGGGCGTGGGATGGCGTGGCTTGACACTGGTACGCCGCGCAGCCTGCTTGACGCGGGCAATTTTGTGGCAAGCATCGAGAGCCGGCAGGGCCTGAAGATCGGCTGCATAGAGGAAATTGCGTTTCGCATGGGGTGGATTGATGCCGCGAAGCTCACCAAGCTGGCTGTTGATATGAAGCGCAATGAATATGGCAAATATCTGGAGTCAGTGCTTGAGGACATGACTATATTTCACAGGAGGAGGGGCCGATGATCTGGAAAGAGGGGAAAATTGACGGTGTCCGGATCGGGCCGGTGAATAAGAATGTGGATCAACGGGGTTGGCTTGCTGAAATCTTTCGCGCCGATGAAATGCCTGAAGATGCAATGCCAGTAATGGGTTATATTTCGGTGACGAAACCAGGTGTGGCCAGGGGGCCCCACGAGCATCGGGAACAGACTGATACTTTCGGTTTTATCGGGCCCGGCAGTCTGCGGATCATGTTGTGGGACAACCGGAAGACGTCCTCCACATATGGGACGATGCAGACGATTGATGCCGGCGATGTTAATCCTGTCATTGTCATGGTTCCGCCGGGCGTTGTACATGGCTACAGGAATGTTTTGACAACGGATGCCATGGTTCTCAACTTCCCGAACCGGCTTTTTGCCGGCCGGGGAAAGAAGCTGCCTGTTGATGAGATTCGATACGAGGATGCGAAAGATACGCCGTTTGTGATGAACGGGTGAGGACTTGCCATGAAGAAGATTGCATTGCTTGTCGGAGCACGTTTAAATTACATGAAGGTTGCGCCCCTGTGGCGGATAATCAAGATTCAGCATTCCGAAGATTCTCCGTCGATATTTTCTTTACGACAGGAAACTTCTTACCGACCTCAGCCGCTGTGCCTGAGACTCTCTGAAGGCTTTTAAACAGCATTCAGTGCCTGAAACTGATCCAAACCCCGGCGCAGTCATTGCTATTCAGACCTTTGGCGATTTCCTCGGATTCAATCCGCACTGCCGCATTCTCGTAACAGATAGATGCTTCTATGGTGAAAAGGGCATGTTCCGCGTCGCGCCTTTTCTGGATTTGAAAAAGTTGGGCAAGACTGATACAGAAAATCTACGAGGTAGATCCTCTGATCTGTACGAAATGTCAGGGGACAATGCGGGTCATCAGTGCGATAGATGACCGACAAGTTATCCGGGATATACTCGAACATCTGGGACTCTGGCTCGTCCGATCCAAGCCGTCGCCAAAAGCTCATGCCCCTCCAATCCCGGAATACGCCGCTTGTGATCTCCAGCTTCAAACACACGATTATACTATCGACCCCAAATACACTTGGGATGAATATATCCAGTCATAACGCATTTTGAAAGAAGGTGTGCATGATAGGTCTGTCTGAATTCTGTAAAAAATACCACTCTTGTGCGTGAAAAGACCAAAAGATGAACAGATTTCTCATAAGGACGCATGTCGCAATGCATCACAAACTGGGGCATTGGTACCGCACCCCGCATCTTGTTGCCAAGATTGCCAAGATTTCCTTGACATACAAGATTGCGTTTCTTATACTTCACCCCACAAAAAGTAAGTTCTTATCAAAAATAGATGACCGGTGCGGTTCAGGATAAATGAATCGTAACCAAAAAAGAAAAGAAATAATTGATGCGGTACCGGAGAAAGATAATCATCCGTGCTAATAACACGGTAGACTCTACAAGAGATAACGTCTCTTGTATTAGGAGAATTATTTTCTCATTGGCAGAACATTTTAATGGGTGACACCCTCATAAAATATGATAGACGATTTGTCCAGTTACCATATTGATGATCTGAAGGAAGGGATGATTTTCTCCATAGAGATAAAATTATTAGCGGAAGATATCGACAACTATTCCAAGGTTTCGGGAGATATCAGCCCCATACACATGGACGACAATTTTGCCTCGAAACGGGGTTTCCCTAAGAGAGTCGCGCATGGGCTTTTACTCGCGTCATATCTATCCCGTATAGTCGGCGTGCACCTGCCCGGCCGAAATGCATTCCTACAGTCGATCAATCTCCATTTCCTTCTTCCTGTATATGCAGGAGATACGATTCGGATTGGCGTAGTGGTTGACCAGGTTTCGACTGCTGCCAATACGATCGTTCTTAAAGCTCATATAGAAAATATCGCCACAGGCAAGTTACATGCCCGAGGCAAGCTCCAAGTCGGCTTTACTGAGGAAAAGCTCTAATGAACCAGGAAGTTGACTTTATAATAATCGCCCAGTCGGAAGTGGTAAACTACGGCGACTATTCAAAGCTTCCCTTGGATCGTGTTGAACTGTATAGAGAACTTGTTTATCCTAGAATGGTTTACTTTCAGGGCGCTTTTCGCTCCCATATAGACGTTCTCAACATACTTAAAGACAAAATTTCCTATCAGGATGCATCTTTTAAAGACCGACGCAGGCTGTTAAGTATATGGAACCTGCCGGCATTAAGCGGGATGCACCTGGCCAACTATTTATTAAGTGAAGGTTTTAAAACCTGTATTATTAATAATTTTGATTCAGAATGGGACCGATTTTGCGATGTCTATAATGCAAACAGAAAACCGCCACTGGTAGGAATATCGTCCACATTTCACCTGTCTTATTCTGAAACAGGACAGATCTGCAAAAAACTTCGTAGCTTTGATCCAGATATGGATATAGTGGCAGGTGGAGCCTTTGTGAATACCCTGACGCACACTTCACCTGTTACAAGTTTTGAAAAGACAATGCGGCGATTCGGGATTGACTATGTTCTTCATGGTTTTCATTCAGAGGCCGACTTACGGGATCTGCTTTTAGCACGAAATGGAGATACCGATATATATAAAGTGTTTAACCTCGCCCATATCAACAGCAAAAGTGGTCAAACCGGAAAGTTTATAACGACGGAAAGCAGGTGGAACCCACCGCTACTCGACAATATGCCGGTAATGTGGGACAAGCTGGATCTTCCCTTCGTCAAACATACTGTCCAGATGAGAACATCTTGCGGCTGTCCTTTTTCATGCTCTTTTTGCTCTTATCCAATTGTGGCTCGCGGTTTTCAGACGATGAGCCCGGATGCTATTGAAAGGTCTATTGAGAGTATACTTCGCATCCCGGGGGTCAACAGAATTGTTTTTATTGACGATACTTTCAATGTGCCCAAGGCGCGATTTAAGGAGATGTGTAAAGCTTTCAACAAGTACGATTTCAAATGGTATTCATTCCTGCGTGTCCAGTTCATAGATGAAGACACAGTCGAACTGATGCGTGACTCCGGCTGCTGCGCTGTTTACCTAGGAATAGAATCGGCAAACGACTCCATCCTGAACAATATGAACAAACGGGCTAAGCGGGCCGACTTCGAACACAGCATCTCTCTGCTACGCAAAAATGACATTAAGAGTGTTGG
>PLLV01000107.1 GCA_003142295.1 Syntrophaceae bacterium | reverse complement strand
CTATGATGAAGTATCGTCGGGGGGATAAAAACATTTCAGGGTAATGGTCTGCCCATGTTTGCCTTTGTATTCAACAATAACCCGCAGGATTGCCGGGTCATCTAAATCCGTGGGAGCAACGATTTTAACAGATACGATATGATCATTTTCCTTCAAGTGTGGTTTAATCAGGTCTCTTACAGTTTCCATTTGTCCTTCGTCACCTCTTCAGCGGTTACAGTAGTCCAAAACATAAATAATAATGAATAAGGATTGGTCTGGATAGGAAAGGGTGGGAAGAATACTCCCACCCTTTGTTGACAGATAAAATAACGATAATTTACTTCACAGCATCCTTTAATGCCTTCCCTGCTNNTGTCTCCCTTTTTAAGGGCCTTTTTAACCGCCCCAAGAAAGGCGTCTATAGCCTTCCCTGCCTCTGCCTTACTGCAGGTAGCTTTTGCAACCTCATTGATAAGCTCTACTTTATTCATAGAATATCCTCCTCTATAATTATTTTGTACCTGTATAGATACTTAGCAAGTAAAAATCAATCAAAATACGGCTACCCAACTCTTTTGTCTTTGAACGTTCTCGCGCCTCTGGGGGACCGGGCATTCCCGGTGTCTTTTAAAAATCTTTATCGACAATAAAAATATCTTTGAGACCTTACCTCTATGTACCATCTCCTCTCCTGCCAAAGGGTGCGTATATGCCTGCCGCTACCCCTATAAGTATATGAAATGATTTATTCATAAAATATTTTAAAAAATTTATCGTTTCCCCCTCAAATTGTCATGTCCGGAAGTAATATATAGGTAACTATATTATTGAACTCGCGACCTATTATTGAACTATCCCCGGCACGGTGGAACTACATCTTCGTTCTGCTTCGTTTTTTGGAATAAACCAGATCGATAACATCGATGCCCACTCGTTACGGCTCGGAATTAATTCTGGGTCATTTAAAGAAGGCAGCAGCGGGTATTNNTTTAAATCATTTCATTTCAGGATAAGGTTGTCTTTTGAAAACTTGTCCTGGCACTCGTTGCGGTATTATTGCGTATTCCATTTCCACACAATGAGATACTGCGAGGTTACCGACAAAATGTAACCGGGGTAAAACGGTTTGCTGTTTAAGCTGCTTTTCCTCTTCGGTTACGCAGACAATCATCTAAATCGTTAAGGGGCAACACCGGGAATATATCCCATGGTTGCCATAACTCAAACCCGTCGGGGGAAGAGCANNGAGACTATGGGCGGAAGAATAGAGACAAGAAAAGGGTATCGTTATTTCTTGAAAGACGCAATCGTGAAGGGATGTTTTTTCAAAGAATTTTTGTTCATCGAAAACATTGATATCCCTTTCATGATCGGCAAACAGAAAATTCCAGAGACGGGATCAAGGATATCTTTTGATTTCGTCATCAGGGGAAAGCAGGCCGTAATAACAAGTCTTAGGGCATTCGCGGCCGCTTAGCAAACAAGGCTAAAAAAAGAAAAACCCATCTCAACAAACCCGTCAGGGGAAAGAATTTATGTTCCCCGATGGGGCACAATAGTCTTTCTCCCGGCCGGTTAAACAAACTTAAAAAGGAGAGAGACGAACATGAAGAGATTTGCCTATCTGTTCTTTCTGGGGTTCTGGGGAACGTTCTTCCTGACCCTGGTAGTTACGATGCGATAACCAGAGGTAAAACCATGATAGAAGTTTGGGGAATTGCATCTGGACGCGGCAGTACAAAGGACGCGGCACGAGGGGCATTTACATGGCGACGTTACAATACAAAAAATTTCCCTCGTCAAGATTGGTTAATAATTCTGACTGTAAAGAATCTTTAACATTTCATTTTCGAGTGCCTTGTTATGCGCCCGGGGAAAAACAAAAAAAATAAGCGATGACCGAAAGAGAGAGAAAAGTCTACGAGAGCCAGGAATCCCTGAGGCAGATCGTCAAAAGCCTCAAGGGAAGGAAATTCCGGCTCGATTGCGGACACCATGTAACCTTTGGATACTTTCTCGGAAATTCAATCACNNAAGGAGAAAAGCACATGACGATAGAGCTCAATAAAAAAGGCAATCCGATAGGAACCGAACGAGGCTTGAAAGTGACGGCAGTAATTACTTCCCGAAAAGGAAAGGCTGTCAAGTTCGAAGGGCTCAAAGGACTCTTCACTCTTTCAGGCGCCCTCAGACTGTTAAAAACGGAATGCATTGAAAAATGCATTGTGACCCTCGACCTGGCGCGTATGAAAGTTGTTGGTGTACGCCTCTAAATCAGGACCTGATAGCTATCCCCGCCACACAAATACTCAACAAATACTCCGAGACCATCCTGGAGTAAAATTCACGCTACATAACTGAATAAAGAAAAAACAGGAGGATTTTATGAACGAGGGCATTTTATGCTTACACAAAGGGGCAAAGGTATGTACCAGAGACGAATTGGACCTCATTCCCGTCCCCCCGGAAACAGAAACGTATCAGCCCGTAAGCCATTATGGGTTGACATCCAAGCTATTGACCATCGCCCGGGACATTCTGACAGGCTTTACCCTGTCAAAAGAATCCTATGGGCTTGCCAGGGAGGGACACCAGCTTTTCGGGGTTCTTCAGTTTAAGAACACCATTGATGATATCGGCCTTGCCATCGGCTTTCGCAATTCATACGACAAGTCGATGAGTGTTGGCCTTGCGTGCGGTGCGAGTGTGTTTGTGTGTGACAACCTCGCCCTTTCCGGTTCAATTACCATCATGAGGAAACATACCAAAATGGTATGGGTGGAGTTGGAGGAAAAGGCTATAACCACATGCTACAGAGCACAGCTCAACTATGCGCAGATCCTCGATGATGTGGATAAGTTCAAGGCCTTCCCTTTTAACGACACCGATGCGGGATTCTCCCACATGGGTGTGCTTTACGGAAAAGACATCATCAGTCCCAGGCAAATGGCGGTTGCCAAGACCCAATGGCTCAGGCCTCAATACCCGGAATTCAAACCCCGGAATGCCTGGAGCCTTTACAACTGCATTACGGAATCACTCAAAACAAGCCCACCCCAGGAAATCATGGAAAAGCATATCGAGCTCCATGATTACTTTAAGAACTGTGTGGGAAGCTCCTAGAGAAATGGCTGCGCCACGTACAAAAACGCGAGTAAAAGAGAGCGCCGACAGTGTTCCGGCAGTGCAAAACGTCCATCAGGTCATAGATGTCCTGGATAAAGAGACAGAAAGACTTGAGGCCAGATTCAACAAACACTTTGGCGACCATGCAATCGGCGACATTCGGTTTAGATATCTCTCCATCCTGGCAATATGCCGGGCAGGACTGTTATGCAGGTCAATCAAAGCGATTTCGGATGAAAAAAAGATCGGTGAAATGACACATGAGTTCTGTAACATCAGGGACGTCCTCGACAGGTTCTTTGATTTCAGAGAATCACAAAAAGGGAATAAAGGAGACAAACGCCATGGCAACACCAAAGACAGACAGAGTCTTGCTGCCGGAAGATAACCTCATAGAGGATGCGCCGGCAAAAGACGATGAGGAGATCTGCGAGAACTGCGGCAATGTCTTCAGGATCGAGTTGTTGAAAATCGGAGACGACTACAACGATTTCGGNNCTGGGACACGGACGCGGCAGAAGGATAACCGAACACAATGTAAAGTATGTCGAAAGCCGCGAAGACCAACCTCCTGCAGGATACCCTTTTGTATACAGCCTCAGGGGATCCGATTATGATTTCGGGAAACCGGTCACCGTTGAGAGAAGGGTTGTCGTCAACTTCTGCGGACGGATTTTTTCAAAAGAGGAAATCTTGAAGCCTGAGGAAGACTTCTTACCCATAAAGTACTTGTGTTACGAGTAAGAGATACATCTTAATGTTAGCCAACGTTCTACACGCCATAAACGGCGTTGACCCGCAGGAAATTCCCTATAAGCCGCACCCGTCGTTCGTCGGTGCTAAAAACAGATGCCTGCGAGCGACTGTATACTGGCGTATGGGAATCCCGCGAACGCTCGCCGATCGGGCACAAAGTCTTTCATGCGAGCACAAAGCGCTGAGAGAGCTCACCCTGCGGACGATACGCGAGAAATCAGCTTATCGTCTATCGTGTGAGAATACGCGGGTACTCTGCGGCCTCGTCGAATTTATGGGCAATAAGGAATATTCGCTGGAAGCCGATATCGATGGCGTCCTGACGGATATGATGAACAGACGCTACCTGCTGCAGATTGAGCCGGTTGTACAGAAAGCCTTTGAAGAACTATTGGAAGGCGAAACGTACCTCGAAAAATTGATAAAGTGCTGTTTCCTGATGAAAGGGGCCGGATTGACGCAATGTGTTCTTCTCTTCAAGAACAAGAACACGTCCGCGTACCTGGATTTCCTTCTTGGCTACGACTGCAAGGCGGATTTCCTGGAAATTCTGTCAGTTTCATCTTCACAGGGAGACCTGATTACACCTCTTCAAAACCGGTTCACCGGCTTATACAGAGCCGGCATTGAATGGTTTGAAAAAGTGGAGGAATTCGCAAATTCTTCCATACTGCCGCCGCGCTCTTTCTCTCGTACTTCCTGGCAGTGCTCCTACTGTTCCTATGGCAACTTATGCCGGCAGGATGATGATAAATCCACAAACCCGCTGCCCATGCCATGGTCTTCTCTGATCCGGCGGGTATCAAACGGGATGTCAACATGTATCAGGCAAGAATAAAGGAAGAATTGTGGAGACGCGGTCATGGAGATATCGATCCCCGGCATATCGAAGCATACATGAGACTTGAATATGGCACGTTGGATCATCTGACCGCTGAAAAATTTCGCTACGAAATCGGCGTCTGCATTGCATGTGTATTGCAGGATGGTGTTATCAATGCCGAAAGCCTGGCCAGATCTTTTGGCTTAAACCCAAAACAACGAGGTCTATGAATACTGTTGATAATGCAATTGCCGAGGTAATTGAACTCGACGAACAGGACAAGTTTATCCAAGACAACATTGGAAAAGACGGATTGCTGATGGGTAAAGACGGCATAGAGGTTGTGACGATGCATTTTGATTACCCAGAGGTAAAGGGAACTGTTGCTTTGCGAAGATCAGGATCCGGTGCCGAAATATGGGTAAACGGAAAGTGCATCGGGCTTCTCGATCTTTTTCATCTGTCCGACGTATCCGAGGAAACAGGGGANNTTCTTAAAATTTAAGGAAGCAAAGATTGAATTTTTGTCAGAGTGGCCCTTTGCATCGGAAAAACCGCTTTGGGTCTGTAAAGATGAGTAACTATGCTGAATTTCAACAGCGAAAACCACCTCTATACGTGGAACGGTTCACCGGTCCCGTCCGTGACGCAAGTCATCGGCACGTGGACGAAGATCACCATTGGCAGGAGAGAGTATTATTATTCTCCTTATACCGGCGACATCGTTGAACCGGAGATAATGGAAAAAGCGTCCGACTGGGGTATAGCCGTTCATCAGGTTGTCGCGATTGTTTTGAGCGGCGACGACATTGACGAAACCGAAGCGCCCCCGGAGCTCGTGGAAGTAAGGAACGAAGTCAGGAAGTGGCAGGATATATATAAGCCGGAAATAGTCTCTGTAGAACAACCTTGCTACTCCGCCAGGTACCGTTATGCCGGAACTCCCGACATCGTTTGTCGGATAGGCGTTTCCGAAGGCATAGTCGATATCAAAACCGGCGGGAGCGAGACCGTTGGAATACAGACTGCGGCGTACTGTCAGATGGTGTACGGCAGATATGTCAGGAGATGGCTTATGAAGATATCCAAGCCGCGAGACCCGATAAAATTGGAATTCACGGAGATCAAGTCTCATTTCGTGTCAGACTGGTCCGTGTTTCTATCCCTGTTAAACGTCTACAACTACAGGCTCGCCCCAGCAGCGTAATAAAAATTAATCAAATTCAGAGGCTCCTATTTCCATGTCGGATGATCTTCATCTACATGGAACGGTATGCCCGAACAAATGAAAGGTGGAATCATGTGCAAAGCAATAAAAGAAGAGGGTTTATGGGAAGGTGCGGAGATTATTTTCTCTTACACGAGGGCCCAGGCAATAGAAGACGGAGTCCTTGTCGACCTGTCAGGGCCGTTTTCAATCGACACCCGAGTTTTCAAGTATCCGGTAGCCTGTACCTCTGCGGTATGGCAGCTCATTGAGGATGCCCATGAAAAATCGGGACAGGAATACGGGGCAACTGTATGGGATATCTGCTTCATGGCCGTCAACTGTCAAATAAAGCAGATAGATCCTTCGACAGTATTGTTCAGAGTCGGTATCCCTCTAGGCGGGAAGGAGCATACATTGAAGATCGTATGCGGCCCCGGAGATGACGGAAAACCCGTAATGACGGTAATGCTGCCTTACGAAGATTGAGCGGTTCAAGATGGAAAACAGAATAATCGTTGTTGTCCGCGGCGGTCTTGTCCAAGCCATATACGCGAGTAATCCGCACGACGTTAACATTGACGTCCTGGATTACGACAATATGCAAGTGGAAGACGACCCGGACGAAATTCAACGCATGAAGAGCCTGGAAATAGAAACCGAAAGCCTGACTGCAATCTATTAACGATTTTACGTCCGGCTGGACTGTGTTTCTGTCTATTTAAAAAAACATCAAATACATCTAAAGGCGGCTATTTCAATTATGGGGAGTTTCCCTGCCTGAAATAGCACGCCTGAAAGGAGAACATCATGAAAGCGTGGATAGGCTATCGCAAAAATGGCCCCCAAGAGGGATCGCTGTGCATATACGCGGAGACGCGCGGGAAAGCAAGAGCCATTGCTGCATCTATGATGTCGATTAGTTTCATCGATGCATTGGTTTCAAGATTTTCCAGCTGCGACCGCTATTACGAAAACTGAGACAGTAAGGTGAATTTATGCAAAGCAC
>PLLV01000148.1 GCA_003142295.1 Syntrophaceae bacterium | reverse complement strand
CTCATGCTTGCTGAAGATGCACAAGGGGCGCGTAAAGGATGCTTATAGAAGACGATGCTGTATTACGGGAAGAGATACTGGCCAAGCACCTGATGCCAATGATGCCTCCCATTACAATCTAACGTATCTGCAAACGTTTTTAATCTGAGCATTGAGAAAGCTATCAACTGAATCAGTTCTCAATAGCTCCTCATAAAGTAAATAGTGAACATCAAAGTACTGGTAAATGTTGCCGTCGTGAAAAAGAACTTCGAGTATCATTGTCTCAGGTTCATACCCGACTTCTGCCACGTTTGATGATTGAACAGGTATTCTATCCATACTGGATTCTCTCTATTTAGCCACTCTTTGGATCTTCTCCACGCCATACCTTGGAGAACCTCATTATAATTTTTATTTTGTTCTGAACGATTCCAACCGGATTCCATTGATGGATTCATAAATCATTTGATCATTACTATCTGCCTCCTATTCTTTGCTGGTGCGTCAATAAGTACTCACAAAGGAAGCTGAACAGCCTCTCCGACAATTATTGTTTCCCCAATACGTAGAGCAGGCAACATACTAAACAAACCTTTTAAATTATCGCTGACTGTACCTGTCGAACCGGGGGCATTATATTATTGTTCTCATTATATACTTGGAATCTAACCAAAAAATACATCTAAATAATACTATCGTCAAGTTTTTTCCTGGGTTCTATTAATTAAAAGTAACTTTACGCATTTTTAGGAAACTGTCTAATATTTATAAGAAAATATCGGTTATAGAGAAAATATTCTTTTGTATGTTTTCTCAAGAATAGTGTGTTCTACGAAGTTGACAACAAGTATCCTGGGTGGGGATGCTTGTTGTTTTTTGAGAGACGAAGGAGAGGGTTCAAGAAACGACAATCAGGGCATCAACGGCGATAGGGATTCGCCCGGAAACGACTAATGGATTGATGTCAATTTCCCTGATGTCCGGATATTCCATAGCGATCTCGCCCACGCTGACAAGGATATGTGCGAGGACGTCGCGGTCCACAGCCTCCATGCCCCGGACGGCATCGAGTATTTTCCGGCCTTTTATCTCCCCGAGCATGTCGAGGGCTTCCCGTTTTCCGAACGGCGCCAGCCTGAAGACGACGTCCGACAGGATCTCCGTGAAGATGCCGCCCAGCCCGAACATGACCGCCGGACCGAATTGAGCGTCGCGCGTGAGTCCCACGACCAGTTCGCGCTTTCCGTTTACCATCTCCTGGATGAGGACGGCCGGCGTCTTTGCGGGCATAGACTTCATAATCTTTTCAAATGCCGCCTCGGCTTCTCCTTCGCTCTGGATATTCAGCATGACGACTCCGAGCTCCGACTTATGAGAAATCTCCGGGGCGCATCCTTTCATGACGAGGGGAAAGCCCATTTCCTGGATGGCTACACGGCATTGATCTCGATCGTAAGCCAGTCGTTCCCTGACGACAGGAATGCCGCGATGACTGAGGATCATCTTGGCTTCATACTCGGTCAACGTCTTGCGCCCTTCCTTCCGCGCCTGCTCAATCACGCCCATTGTCTCCTCCCTGCAGCATGTAATCGTTATACCTCGCCAAGTAGCTCGCGGCAAGGGCTGCGTCCTCAGGCGCCTGAAAAACGGGGATCCCAGCCTCCTGCATGATCCGCTCATCCTCGCTTATCTCTTCCCGGGACGCAACGATGCAAACGATAATCGGTTTAGACGTCCGTCGCTTCAGTTCCACGAGCGCTCTTGCAGATGTCTCAAAGTTCCTGTGGATGGCGTAAATTGGAATGACCATATCGACGCCCTCATCCGCTAATAGTGCTTCCACACACTTTGGATAAATATCGACGAAAATACCGGAGCCCGTGAGGTCTATGGGATTCGGAGAGAGAACGATAGGAGCATGTTCCCCGATGATCTTCTTTATCCTGCGAAGAGTCTGTTCCGACGCGTGTGCCAAGGAACAACCGTTTTCGATCAGTGTATCCAGTGCGAGAATGCTTGGGCCTGCGGTGTGCGTTATAACTGCCACCCGTGTTCCAGCGGGACGGGGAGCTATGGCCAGAGCCTTGCAGACCGTTGCCAGTTCTTGCGAGTTTCTCACTTCGAGGATCTTGTATTGCTGGCAGGCGTCTTTGAAAATCCGGTATGTTCCCCCCATAGTGCCCGTGTGGCTTGCCGCGGCGACGCTCACCGATTCAGATCTCGCGCCCTTCAGTACGACGAGGGGTTTCTTCTGCGACAGGGTTCTCGCGGCCTCCATGAACCCGCGGCCGTCTTCGATGCCTTCCACGAACGCCGCAACCACCCGTGTGTCATCGTCATCTGCGAAGTAATGAAACATGTCACTGAACTCAAGGTTGGTGCGGTTCCCCAGGCAGACCCATTTATTCACGCCCACATGTCGGTCGATTAAATCATTGAACATGGTGCATGCCGTACCGCCGCTCTGGCTTACGATAGATACCGGACCCAGCGGGTTTCCCTTCTTGAAAGACCAGAAGGTCGCGTATAGACGCTGGTTGTTGTTGATCACGCCGAGGATATTCGGCCCGAAGATGATGATCTGATTTTTGTCTGCTACCTCCTTCAGTTTCTTTTCATATCGCGAACCCTCACTGCCGACCTCCTTGAAGCCTCCGGCAAGACAGGCGAGTCCTTTGACGCCGATTTTCGCGCAGCTCTCAATCACGGATTCCGTCGTCAGTTTCGCATTCAAACCGCTGATGACCAGATCGACCGGATGGCCGATCTCTTCCAGTGTGGAATAAACCTTGAGGCCCAAAAGGTTTTTCAGGCGGGGATGGACAGGGTATATGGCACCGGGAAATCCTTCCAGCATGAGAACATCCACGACCTGCGTGCCGAGATTGTTTGCCGCGTCAGAGACGCCGAGTACGGCGACACTTTTCGGATAAAGAGCCTCCTTGATTCTCTGTGACTTCCACTTTTCCATGATAGCTGTTCTTGGTGTATGACGAGAAGCGCCCGCGCCTGTCGTGACTTAATAGCTTCCAGGGTGAGCTCCGCCACCGTTTTCTTGAGACGTCCGTTCTCCTAGCTCAGATTCTTTAGTCTCTTGATCTGAGCGGTCTTCATCCCGTCGTAGAATGCTTACGACTCATCCTGACCCCCTTGTAAACCTAATTCTATGCCCCAATCCTAACATAAGAACTGGACCGGTGTTAGGGTGCAGGCCAAATCTCAGACGAGAATCTCAACTTGATAGACCCCACTCCGCGAAAAATAGTTAACCTCATACCCGAGGCTCTCAAGGGTCTTCATCATGATATTGTTCTGGGGACTAATCACACTCTCGAAACGGGAAATACCGTGCTCCTTGCCGATAGCAACGGTTTTTGCTAATAATGATTTGCCAAGCCCAACATGCTGCCAGTCGTCACGGACCGCAATTGCAAGCTCCGTACAATTATCATGTGGATCATGAGCATAACGACCTACAGCAATAATGGCGTCTCTTCCATCCTCTTTGATCACCGCGACAAGCGCAAATTCGCTATCGTAGTTGATGTGCGCCACGCGATAAAGCAGATCTTCCGGAAGGGCATGAAGCGGACTTAGAAAACGCAGATATACAGACTGAGAAGAAAGATTGTTGAATAAATCGACGAGAAGGGGTCCATCTGTCCGCAGAATAGGCCTGAGAAATACTTCCCTTCCATCCTTAAGCGTGAGCCAGCTTTCATATTGAGAGGGATAACGTTCGTTTGTCGTCATCTTCGTTTCTCGGGAAAAAATTTAGAACCCGATGATTACCTATTTCGATTTTATCCTTATACTATATTTGCAGTTATAATATCATTCTGTGGAATTATTTTCAATTCTAAATAGTGGATTATAAGATTGTAGTATCTATTTCGAACGAAAATAGTCAGTCCATTGCACGCTCTATGGCGACATTAGTTTGTTCTTATAACTGGCCTGGGTTAGTTATAAATCCGGGTCTATCGGGTCTTCCTGTCGGTTGCACAGAAGTCTTAAAATCTCCTCTGACGCCTCGATTGGGGTTATTGAAGCGTTCATAACCCTTTTAACCATCTTATCCAGATGACGATCTGCTTCTCTCGTCAGTTGCGAGAGGACCGACGAGCGGATCTCTTCGGCGATCCTCCGGTGGTATCTCTCTTCCGTGTCCGACGCAGACCGGTGCTTGACCAGCTCAATCGCTTCAATGACTTCATCTATCCCTTCGTTTCTGTCCGCGATCGTATTGACGACAGGAGGTCTTTCGTTTTCCGGCTTCATATAAAGAATATTTAAAATCTGTTTCTTCAGCAGGTCGGCCCCAGGGCGGTCTGATTTATTGATGACGAAGACATCCGCGATTTCCATAATGCCGGCTTTGGCCATTTGGATGGTATCTCCATAGCCCGGAACCAATAGGACTACGGTTACGTCAACATATTTGGCGACGTCTATTTCATCCTGACCCACGCCAAGGGTTTCTACAATGATGACATCGAAGACGAATGCCTTATACAGATACAATGCAAATTTCGTGGCTTCTGAGAGCCCTCCCAGAGCCTTGCGGCTTGCGAGGCTCCGAATATAGACGCCGGAATCCGGATTGTGTTCCTGCATGCGAATCCGGTCGCCCAGAACCGCCCCACCGGAATACGGCGACGTGGGATCCACAGCAATGACTCCGACGGTTTTACCCGCCTGGCGATAGCGCTTGATAACGGAGTTAATGAGCGTACTTTTCCCGGTTCCCGGAGCGCCGGTAAAACCTACGGTTAAGCAGGAATTCAAGCCTCTCCTGAAAGCATCGCTCAGAAGGTATTTTTTCGCTTCCTCATTATTCTCCACAATGGAAATCGCCCGGGTTAGTCCCCGGATATTGCGGTTTTTCATCAGCTTGATAATTTCATCTACACGTGACGACTTCGCTGTTCTGTTTAAATTCATGGTCATTGTAAAAAGATCTTCTTTCGAATACGAAGGTATTAAAGCTATCTATGCAGCCGGCATTTTCATTTCGCTACGCTCTGGATATGATAGACAATCTCATCCAAGGGCGTGCCTGGTCCGTAATTCCCGGTTACACCCATTTTTTCTAGGCTTTTGATATCATCCGGCGCCAAGAGGCCCCCCGCAATCACTTTCATATCCGTAATGCCAAGCTTTTTTAATTCTCCGAGCACCGCTTCCGCGATGATCGGGAGACTGCCGGTATGATCACTCAGTGCAAGCACGTCAACATCTTCCGATACGGCGGCATTGGCCACCCCTTTCGGTGTCTGATAACGGCCCGTGTAGATGACTTCCATCCCTTCGTCGCGAAGCGTGGTTAATAGGGTTAAGGCCCCTCGCTCGTGAATGTCGCACCCAACCTTTGCAATCAACACCCTGATCTTTTTTTCGTCGCTCATGACATCTCACTCCTTTGTGATTTCACGGATAAAATCCGGCATTTCGATTTCTGCAAGAGGATCATAATGGATACCGTAGCCCGTCCGGATTACACCGACGCACTCCCCGATTGTCATTCCCGCTTTGCCTGCCTCGATAACGGCGCGCTGCGTGTTGCGCCCTTCCTTCGTAGCCTGATAAAGCTCCTTAACCAAAGGCTTTAACCGCTTCATGTCGCGGCTTGCCTTATACGCCTTGACTTCGGCAACCTTCTCTGCGCGCATGGCCAGTGTGGGGGCTTTGTATGCCACATTGCGGATGGCACTATTGATCGGACCTTCCTCTCCCTCTTCCCGGAAGGCGTTGACGCCGACTATTAGTCTTTTTCCATCAGCCTTTTCCCGTTGCACCTTCAGACGGCCAGCTTCCATAACCTCGTTAAGCCACCCAGTCTCAAGGCACGCAAAAATACCGCCTCTCGCTTCAATTTCCTGCAGGTATTTATTGACTTCGTCTTCCATATGGCTCGTCAGCCATTCCAAATAATAAGAACCTCCCAAAGGATCGGCCACCAGAGGAACATTCGCCTCGTGAGTGATAATATGCTGGGTGTCGAGATTGAAGATCCGAGCCTCGAGAGAGGGCAACCCGATGGCCTCATCAATGCTGGAAGCATCCAAAGAGTTCACGCCCCCCAAAACACAACTCAGGATTTGTAGTGCGACGCGGGCAGCGTTGTTTAAGGGCTTTTGATGGGTCAGGGAAAGTCCCGATGTGCGAATCCCGATTTTCAACTGCATGGCCCTCTTTGTTTTAGCGCTAAATATATCCTTGGCGATCTTGGCCCACATCTTTCGCGCCAGTCTGAATTTGGCAATCGTCTCAAAAAAATCCGACTCGGCATCTAAGGCGAATACCATTGGACCAAATTCATCGATCGTGACGCCGCGCTCTGCCAGGTCCGCCATAACCTGGGTCGCTACCGCCAGAGCACCGCCCAATTCCTTGATCGCATCCATACCTCCCTGGCAGGGATCGACCCCATTAGGAGCGATCGGACGCCAGTTCGGCGTATGTCGAACCGAGTACTCAATATGATCCAAGCAGATTCGCCGATCAACCCTTGTGGGAAAATCGGGGCAACCATATACCAGTTTCGTGCGGATAGGATCGTTGATGCTGTTGCCGCGCAGGTTCTTGATGTCTATACCCTTATTCTCCATCACCCCGACGAGCAGCGCGTAAAAATAAAGAAAGCTCGACATGCCGGCATGAGCAAATTCAAAAACGGCTTCCCCAAGGGGGAGACCCTCCAGCATTTTCTCATACACATTGATCGCATACGTGGCCACGCCCCCGCACATCATGCTGTTCCAAGCGGATGGATGATCTGGATCGATTCCCGACTGCGTGGGTAAATCACACAAGAGCCGCAAATCAGTCAGACCGTTGGCGATGTATTGCCGGAACGCCTGATTGGTCTCCTCCGCCGTCGCATAGCTAACGATGAACGATTTCAACCAGAGACGATCCCGGTACATCTCTGGATACAAACCCCGCGTAAATGGATAGATCCCTGGATCCCCCAAGTCCGCTGTATAGGACAGATGTTTGATGCTGTCCTCGTTATAGAATGGACTTAGCTCAATACCACTCTGCGTGGCTGTCCTGACCATGTGACCGGCTTTCCGGTCCACTTTTGCTTCACAATCTGCCATGTCTTCTCCTCCTCTCATGCAACATCATCGCTCGATGAGCGTTTTTATGTACGTCCGGTATTATTCTCTTCTCGTGCGCAGAGTCCTGATCAGAAGCCGTATGACTTTTTGCATTCTTCACGGAGCTGATCCCTGAACTTGGGATGGGCGATATTATCGATCAAGGCTGCCCCACGGTCTCTCATATCTTTTCATTTCCCGACTGAATGATTTGTGCGCTGCACTCTTTAGATATACGATATTTCGTTCACCAGTGAAAGACTATTTCCCCAATTTCTTAATGTCTAAAGATACTAAGTCCGCACTCGACACTGAAACCCGGCCACGGTTTTGCTCTTCGCAAACCAGGGGCTCCACGGGTTTCATCGATCTCAAGGAGCGGATCACAAGTTTTTGATAAACCCTTGTGGCGTTAGACTTCCAAGCCATCTCCTCGTCGCTCAACGCGCGAATCACCTTAGCAGGAATACCCGCCACCAGAGTGGCTGAAGGCACCTTCATGCCGGCCTTAACGAAAGCAACTGCCGCGACAATCGCATTTTCGCCAATCACCGCATTATCCATCACCACAGCGTTCATTCCAACCATCGCGTTGCTTTTGATGATGCCACCATGAATGACCGCGCCGTGTCCAATGTGGGCATCTTTCTCAATGACTACATAAACCTCGGGAAACGCGTGGATCACACATGTGTCTTGGATATTGACACCTGCTTCAAGTCTGATGCGACCGTAGTCGCCGCGCAGGCATGCACAGGGACCAATGTAACAGCCCGGCCCAACAATAACATCACCGATAAGTACCGCATCAGGATGGACAAACGCAGATGGGTCGATTACTGGAACAATGCCGTCAATCGAATAAACTTTGGCCATATCTTATAACTGAGTCTATTTTTAAAGAGGAATATTCCCGTGCTTTCTCCAAGGACGGGGATCTGCTTCCTTATTTTCCAGCATAAGTAGCGCATTGATAATTGTGCTTCGCGTATCTTTGGGTCTTATCACGGCATCGACATACTGTTTTGATGCCGCGAAATAGGGGGTGGAAAAAGTATCTTCGTATTCCTTAATCTTCTCTTGCCGAACGACCTCTGGATCTTTCGCCTGTTTTATTTCCGTTCGATAAAGAATCTCCACTGCCGCCTCAGAACCCATCATGGCGAACTCGGCAGTGGGCCATGCGAAAAATTGGTCTGCCCCCGTTTCATGACAACACATTGCCGGAATTGCTCCTCCATAGGATTTACGTAAAACGACGCTGATCATTGGTACGGTAGCTTCTGAATAGGCATAAAGCATTTTGGCGCCATGGCGAATAATTCCCTGACATTCCTGTTGGGTCCCTGGCATATATCCCGGCACATCCACCAAAGTGACAAGAGGAATATTGAATGCGTCACAGAATCTGATGAACCGAGCCGCTTTATCTGCCGCATCAATATCGATAACGCCTGCTGTGACATTGGGTTGATTCGCAACGATTCCGACGGTTCTCCCGGCCATTCGGGCAAAGCAAATGATGATATTTCTGGCGAAGGCGGCTTGAACCTCCATATAATCCCCGTTATCGACAATTTCCCTTATGACCTCATGCATGTTATAACACTTGTTATGGGCTGCAGGGACGATCTCTTGCAAGCGGGGCACGTCTCGATCATTACTATCATTGGTTTCGACTATGGGAGGCTTTTCCATGTTATTCGCAGGAAGAAAAGAGAGCAGTCTTCTAATCGTCCCGGCAAGATATTCTTCTCTCTTCACGGAGAAATGAACGACGCCTGATTTCTCGGTATGAATTTTTGTTCCACCCAGGTCCTCAAACGAGACATCTTCTCCCATTACAGCCTTAATAACCGTGGGCCCTGTAATGAACATATGACTCGTCTTCTCAACCTGGATAATGAAATCTGTTAGCGCTGGCGAATAAACGCCTCCTCCCGTGCAGGCGCCCAGAACCGCTGAAATCTGGGGGATAACCCCGGAGCATTGGGTATTTTCCCAGAACGTCCGACCATATCCGGATTCGTTCTCAATGCCATCCTGGAGCCTTCCTCCCGCCGACTCATATAACCCAATAATGGGCGCCTTCGTTTTGCGGGCTAGACGAAGAAGGTAATTAATCTGCTCTCCCTGTGCCCTTCCCGTTGCTCCACCAAAAACTGTCACATCTTGGGAAAAAACAAAGACACGTCTATCCTCAATGCGACCATATCCCGTAATAACCCCATCACCGACAATCTTCTTCTTCTGCATATCAAAATCGAAGGTCTGGGTTTCCGCCAGCATGTTAATCTCGACAAATGTATTTGGATCAAGGAGGGCGAAAACCCTTTCTCTTGCTGTCATCTTTCCCTTTTGACGTTCTTTTTGTTGTTTTTCCAGACCGCCGCTGATACGTGCCTTTTCCTCCATTTCATCTAGCTCAGTTAGTAATGATTCCCAGTCTCTTTTTCTCATGAACTGTCTCCAGTGAATTGTCTAAAAAAGGCGCCACCGTTTACCGGATTGACTTCCCCTCCCTTGTCGGGAGGAGAAGTCAATGATAACTGCCATAGTTTAGCGAAGTCCTTTACGAATCCCCTGCGGCTTGCCACGGGGAGCTTCACATTCTCATATAGAGCCATCTAATGATGATGAATGTAAGGTAGGGCATTACACCATTGCAAAGCCACCATTTACACTTATGATCTGCCCGGTGATCCATGAAGATCGATCAGAGCATAGAAGCAAGACCATCGGCGCAACATCTTCTGGCATTCCCAGCCTTCCCAGGGGATATGGACGAACTAGTTTTTCTCTATTCTTTTCAATAAAGCCAGGTTTGTGATGGGACGTATCTAATATACCCAAAGAAACTCCATTCAGGGTAATATTAAAGCGTCCAACTTCCTTGGCAAGGGATTTAATCAAGCCGATTTGTCCAGCCCGCGCCGCGGCTAGCACTGATAGATTATTTTCCCCAATTCTGCTTGAATCGCCCATGAGGCTGACAACCTTTCCATATTTCCTTTCAATCATGCCGGGAAGAAGGGCATGAGTGACGTTGAGCATCCCATACAGGTTGACGTCCACTTGTTTTTTCCAGCTTTCGAGACCGGATTCCACAAATTTTCCGGGAATTGCATATCCGGTAACAAATACGAGAATGTCCACCCTCCCGAAGTGAGCTTCAGCCTGTTTTACAGTAGAGGCAACTTCTTGATATCCGCTGACATCCATCTTGGCAAACAAAACATCGCCACCCTTTGAAATTAATTCATCCGCCAGCTCTTTCCCTTGGTCGATCATGATGTCAGTTAGGAATAATTTCGCCCCTTCTTTGACGAAATTTGCAGAAATCTCTCGCCCTGTGGGGGATGCCCCACCACAGATAAATGCTACTTTGTCTTTAAGTCTTAAATCCATATGAACCTCCTTTGTGTGTTCTACTTTTTATTATTTATCGGACTCCATTTTGCCAGGTATTTGGAGCAGACCCCACCTATCCCTTTTTCTGGTTGATCGCCTTTAAGACCTTTTCCGGAGTGATCGGCAGATCATGAATCCTCACCCCGATTGCATCGGCTACAGCATTCCTGAATGCATGCAACAGGCCGGTAGATGCCCCTTCGCCTGCTTCCTTAGCTCCGAATGGACCATTCGGGTCATTGCTCTCCACAAATATATGTTTGGCTTTCAAGGGGATATCCATTGCAGTAGGAAGCTTATAATCCAAAAAGGAAGGATTGAGCACATGTCCATCCACTTTGTCCCTCTTCAGGTCTTCAAACATACACTGCCCAAGACACATCAGCCAGCAACCGCTCACCTGGCCTTCGCAGCCTAACGGATTCAGTACCTTGCCCACGTCATGAGCGCCGACGATATTGAGTATCGTGATCTTTCCTGTCTCAGGATCAACTTCCACTTCGATGACGTCTACTCCAAAGGCATAAGCCGGCGAGAGATTACCTTCCCCTTTCGTAAAATCCATATAAGGAGAGTCAAAGTCGAAGCTACCCCGCCCCCAAACGGTCTTGTTCTCTGCTGAAATCTTTTGCCCGACATGCCTCACAAGGGAGTCTATCTTTAAAACTTTTTCCGGATTGTTCGCGGTATACACTTTGCGATCTCTGAAGATAATGTCTTCTGACGGCACCCCTAAGAGTTTACTCGCCTCTTCAGCCAGTTGCCTCTTAGCATCCTCGGCAGCCAGTTTAGCCGCATTTCCGGAAAAGAAACTGACTCGCGATCCATAGGTACCGGGATCGATAGGCGTAAAGTCCGTATCGATTCCGGAATTGATGGTAATATCCTCCATCCTTAGGCCAAGGACTTCCGCCACAATCATCGACACGATCGTGCTTGAACCCTGACCGACATCCGTGGCCCCTGTCTGTATTGAAGCCGTTCCATCTTCGTTTATTCTTACTATACACGAAGCTGAATTATGACCGCTGATCTTCACCCCTGAAACATACGTACCGACTGACATACCAATCCCGCGATAGGGAGGCAGCTTGCCTCTTTTCTGTTTCCATTCTGACGCCCCTACCGCCTTTTCGATGCACTCCGACAAGCCGCAACTATAAAGCTTCAAACCCCTGGGAGTTACATCCCCTGTATGAACGGCATTCTTAAGACTGACTTCGGCAAAATCGAGTCGCAGATCATCGCACATCATATCCAGTTGCTGCCCCAATGCCCATCTCACCTGGGGAACGCCGTGTCCTCTCAATGAGCCGCAGTAAGCCTTGTTCGTGAAAACGCGAACAGCGTCGTATTTCGCATTGGGAATGCGGTACGGCAAATCAGTGGAAATAGCCGCGAGGGCGATCGTGATCGGGCCTATACTGGTATAGGCCCCACCATCAGCCACCGCATATACCTGCATGGCTTTCAACATACCGTCTTTCGTCATCCCGGTCTTGACTTTAACATAGAATGGATGTCGCCCCTCTCCCATAACCAGGACATCTTCCATAGTGTTAACAATTTTCACAGGCCGGCCGGTTTTCTTAGACAGCACCAGGGAACAGAAATCGAGAGATTGGGGATCTGATTTGACTGAACCAAACCCGGCGCCCACGTATGTTTGAATGAGTCTCAGTTGACTAGGCTTGAGGCCCAAGGCCATGGCCATCTTCCTGCTTGCAACGTAGGGGCTCTGCTTGTTCGCCCAGATCGTTGCCTTATCCAGCCAGTGGCTTAACGCAGCATGAGGCTCTATGAATCCGTGCTTAATTGCCTGTGTACTGAATTCATCCTCTCTGACATAATCTGATTCCCGGAATCCCTGTTCCACATCACCAAATCCGATATTTGCTACCGAACAAATATTGTTCGGTTTATCATCATGAACCAGCGGAGCTCCATCCTTCATCGCTTCGAAGGGATCAAGAACGGCAGGGAGGATCTCATATTCAACCTTGATTAGATCCAAGGCTTCCTCAGCGGTATCCTCATCAATGGCCGCAACGGCCGCCACCTCATCACCTATGTAGCGGACTTTATCCTGAGCCAAAGGCGTCTGGTCGCGATAGAGTGCACTGAATCCGTATTTTAGGCCCCACGGAAAATCCCTGCCCGTAATAACGGCTTTGACGCCGGGAAGCTTCAGCGCCCTGCTTGCGTCAATATCCAGAATCTTTGCATGGGGGACTGTGCTTCTCAAAATCTTCCCATAGAGCATCCCGGGCAGAGAAACGTCGGCGCCGAAAACTGCCTTACCTGTGGCCTTCAATACAGCATCGACTCTTGGCACACCCTTGCCAATAATTGAAAATTCTTCGCTCATGATCTATGCCTCCTTCCTCATCTGCGCCGCCGCGATTTTCACCGCTTCTACGATTTGATAGTAGCCCGTGCACCGGCATAGATTGCCGGACAAAGCATATTTGATTTCTTCTTCAGATGGATTAGGATTTTTATGTAAAAAGGCCTTAGTTGTCATAATCATCCCGGGGGTACAAAAACCGCATTGGATAGCCCCTGCCTTCACAAACGCATCCTGGATTGGATGAAGCTTATCTTCCTGCGCCAGGCCTTCAATAGTAGTAATTTCCTTCCCCTGAACAGTAGCCGCCAGAACCAGGCAGGAGTTGACAGCCTTGCCGTCAACAATAACAGTGCAAGCACCACAATGCCCTTCATCACAACCCTTATGTGTGCCAAATAATCCAAAACTCTCCCGGAGGACCTCCAGAAGCGTTCTTCGATGATCGATCTCTCCTTCAAAAATCGCTCCATTTATTGTAAAACTCATCATCTGTTTCATTCTTCTTATCCTCCAGCTTTGTATCCTTAATTTTCAATCCGTGCTTAGCGGTCCCACCTCACCGGAACATTCCGTTTCCTTCGACCGTCCAGGTGAAACTTAATTCTTTGAATAATCTTAAAATAGCCGGTGGAAGAAAACGCCTTTCCTTTTGAGGATATCATGGACATATCCTGCCTCGACATTTGCTGTTTCACCGACAATCCCTGTTCATGCCTTCTTGATAGATTGTTTGATCGCTCTCTTCGTCAGCGCTCTTACTATTTCTCTTCTATACTCAGCCGAGCTCCTTATATCATCGATGGGCTTTGCCTCTTCCGATGCGATCCTCGCGACAGTCTCGATCACATCATCGTTAAGCGGTTTCCCTTTCAGGGCATCCTCCGCTTTAATGGCCCGCATCGGAGTAGGGGCCACCGCCCCCAGTGCAATTTTGGCATTGCGACAAATTTCCTTTTTAGAATCCAAGGTCAGATAGACAGCCACTCCAACCATGGCCAGATCCCCCTCAGCTCTCAGCATATGTTTCAGATAAACACCGTATCCAACAGGAGGGGGGATCATAATCTCGGTCACCAGTTCACACGGGCCGAGTATTGTCTCCCGAGGACCTTTGAAAAAGTCCTCCACTAAAATCGTCCTTTCTTTCGCAAGGCCAACGATCTTCAATTTTGCCTGCAGGACAATCAATGGCGGCGCCGAATCAGCGGACGGAAGGGCATTACACAGATTTCCAACCATAGTCGCGGTGTTCCTGATTTGAGGGTTTGCCAGCACAGAGACAGCGTCCGTAAGGATCGGGTAAACTTCACGGATTAACGATGATTCTAAAATCTCGCTCAGCGTTGTCATTGCCCCAATCCTTAGCCCCAGCTTCCCATTCTTGTCTTTTTCAATGAAATTAAGGGCGGCAATTCCTTTCAGGTCAATTATGTATTTCGGGATGATATCGCGCCTCTTCATGCAGTTTATCAAATCCGTTCCTCCGGCAATGACACTGGCCAAACCATTATGCTTCTCGAGCTGAGATAAGGCTTTCTTCACTGTTTTCGGAAATAAGCACTCAATCTCAGGCAGCCTTCGCAACCTGCCCAAAGTTTTACCCGCCATTTGATCCATAACTTGGCACATCATTATACCTCCTTCACTCTTTCATCCCCCACCGAGCCTCAACAAAAACCACTGACCTTAAGACTTGCCAACCGCGCCCGCCACTTTGACGGCACCAATTTGCTGACCAACTTTCCACACATCAACGCTCAGCCCCCGGGACGAACCCGGTCGTAAGTCCGGCTACCCAGAATGAGGCCATGTTCCAGGCAAAGACTTTGATCATGTAAAATAATCTTTATTGACGCTCTCGTCAAAAGCCGCCAAACGGATCTTTTTGAAAATCTGCAGTCAACCGATTCAGACGCTTACAAACTGAAAAACGGCCATCTCTGACTTTCGACGAGAGCCTCTTTAGTGACAGATGCGACTCTTTCCGCTATTAAGCCTCCTCCATCCAATTATTTCAACATGAACTTCTTTGTCTTGCCTGAAGGAGTTTTCGGTATCTCTTTAATGATCTGAACATACTTGGGCTGTTTATACCGTGCGACATTTTCCTTAAGATAATTTAGAATTTCTTCCTCAGTCAATTTACTCCCCTCTTCCAAGACAACGAACGCCTTAGGCACTTCGCCTTTGCCCGGATCTGCTACACCGACGACGGCAGCCTCCAGAATGCCTTTCTTTGAGAGGAGGACATCTTCAATCTCTTTGGGATAGATGTTGTACCCACCGGAGATGATCAACTCCTTATTTCTGCCTTTGATATAGAAAAAGCCATCCTCGTCTTGAATTACCAGATCGCCTGTCCAGAAGTGCCCATGTCTGAACGCCTCGACTGTCGCCTCGGGTTGGTTGATATATTGGGTCATGACGTGCGGTCCCTTGATCACCATCTCGCCTTCCTGGCCCCTGGGCACTTCTTTCCCGTCCTTGTCAAAAACCTTGACAAAGGTGCCAGAAAGGGCGATGCCGCATGACCCCTGTCCGGTCTTATTCTTGAACGCGCCTGCCCTGGTCATGAGGGAGAATGAAGATACCTCGGTGGTTCCCCATGCATCGTGTATTTTAATGCCGTATGTCTTTTCGAATTCAGCTACCATCTGAAGGTTAAGAACAGAGCCTCCCGACATACAATACCTGAGGGAACTGAGTTTTTCCTTAGGTATCTTGGCATTGAGAATATACGTGAGCATCGTCGGGACAGCCGGGTAAACGGTGACTCCATACTTTTGAATCGTATCCGGTGTTCCGGTGGGAGAAAACCTCGCCTCTATCACTTCCGTGGCCCCAGCAGCAACGATCATCATACAACAGAAATTCGCCGCATAGGCATGGAAAAGGGGCAGAGAACAGATGAGCATATCCTTGTCGGTTATCGCCATCGCTTCGATCATGGCCGACATTATAAAGGTAAGGCCTTCGTGAGTCAGTTCCGCGCCCTTCGGAGTCCCCGTCGTTCCAGATGTATATTGAAGCCAGACGGGATCAAGGATGTCTATATCCAGCTCTTTCGCAAGCGGCCCACCTGCCTTGAGTTGGTCAAATTTCAACATCTTCTTGCCCGGGTAAACGTCCTTCGGCAGTTCATCGCAGCTAATGATGATGTATTTGAGATCAGGTAGTTCGTTGTAAAGGCTTTTTATTCTTTCATAGAGCGGCATGTCCGTCACGATGGCCCTCGCCTTCGAATCAGTCAGCAGATGATTCATTTCTCTGGGAGTAAAGGCGGGATTGGTAAACACGCACACCGTTCCGCTTCTTGGCAGGCCCAAATATAATTCAACGAGGTCGATTGAGTTCCCCATATAGGTGAGTACCCGATCACCCTTTTTAAGTCCTAAATCTACTATGCCTTTCGCCACAGCCGAGGTGTTTTCATCAAGCTGCTTATACGTGATCTGTCGAGTATCATCAATAAACGCCACCTTGTCTTTGTACTGCTCTGCCTTCATTTTTATCAACCGAGGCATCGTAGTAACCAAATTCATTTCCATAGCTGTCCTCCTAATTCATATAGTAGAGTGTCCTGGGGGAAAACAACCGTTTGCCCCACTATCATCCGCCGAAGGTAGTTCAAGGGCTCTCCGGCAGGGATATCGCCTAACCGCTCCTTAAAAAATGCACAGAACAAATTTAAATACGATTTACACCTCCTTTTCTTATATTATTTAGCCGATCTTCTGACGTATTCATGGGTGGGGCAAACCCCGCCATACGCGTTTTGCATAGCGATCTCAGCTTGCTATCGAGCTTTTCACATAAGTACTTGCGTTTTTTTCGTAAGAAACTTGGTAACTTGTGACCAAAGTGCAATGATTATGCCACGAAGAATTAATTGAATTTTATTAGAATATTCGGTGGGTTGCCGCGGCGATGAACGTATCCGTGCCGAAGAAGTGATAAGAGGAATGAGCGTTTCCTTATCAAAATTGTACGAATATCAGTACAGATATTCAGTAAGGTAAATCGTAACTATTATAATTATAAGATAAAATTTCATAGTTGTCCATAGAACAAGACATGTCCTATTTTATGGACATATTGTCTCCTCAGGAGCTGTAAAGGGTGTCGATAATAGTCGCTTATAAAATGCACTAAGTTTGTTCCAGACCAAAAAGGAAAAGGCAACAATCGATGGGAATAGATAGAATCAATGAAATTGAAAGTGTCTCTGCAAAAATCAATAGCGTACGGAAAATCAAACTCAATATCCAAGGGGTTGAAATTTTGAGCTTCTTGAAACCAGAATTGTGGGAAGGAAACTTTTTCCAACTATTCTAAAGCAAAAAATGTGCAAACGAATTTAGAAACTCAGCTTATTACTTAAGACCGACGTCGGAATGCAGTATCGCATTGATGTATTACGTGGCGATTTTGTATCGTTTTATCTTCTGGTACAATATCGACCGTTGAATGCCGAGGATCTTTGCTGCCTTGACTTTATTCCCACCGGCAGAGCGCAGGACTTCGGTTATGATCTTCTTCTCTGTATCGGACATGGCGTCCCGTAGAGGCGCTAAATACCCCAAGGAAGCGGCGCCGCCCGAATTTTGAACCTGGCCCAATTCTGCTATGCTAACGGGCAGGTGCTCAAGCTGCAGCATGGGCCCTTCGGCGATGATCATGGCCCTTTCGATCACATTCTTCAGCTCCCGGACATTCCCCGGCCATTGATAACGCTGCATGGCGATCATGGCCTCGTCGGAAATCACCCTTACGGAACTATTTGTCTGCCTGCCCAATTCCTCGATGAGGAACAACGTTATCTCGGGTATATCCTCTGGGATCGAGCGAAGGCTCGGCATAACTACGTTAAATGTATTGAGCCGATAAAAAAGGTCCATCCTGAATGTGCCCACTCTCATCATTTCCTGAAGATCTTTGTTGGTCGATGCAATAAGCCGGAAATCGATTTTGATAGGCTTTGTCCCACCCAGGCGCTCTATTTCGCGCTCCTGCAAGACGCGCAGGAGCTTTGCCTGCACGTTCAGGGGCATGTCACCGATCTCATCGAGTAGTATCGTCCCCTTATTTGCAAGCTCAAACTTTCCTGGTTTTCCTCCAAAATTGGCCCCGGTAAATGCCCCTTTCTCATAACCGAAAAGCTCACTTTCGATCAATTCCGTAGGAAGGGCGGCACAATTTACTCTTATGTAAGGGCCGTTCTGCCTTTTACTCGATCGATGAATGAAATAAGCGCAGGACTCCTTGCCCGTCCCTGATTCTCCCGATATCAAAACCGAGGCATCGCTTTTTGCCGATTGGTGGGCGCCCCTGAGCGCCTCCTGAATCAGCGCCGAATGGCCAATGATCTTATAGAATTTGTAAGAATTTTTCAGGTTTGAAACTTCCTTATGATAATACTCCACCTGTCCTTCTAGAATTTCCAGCTTCTGATACAGATTCTTGAGCGTATCAATTTTATGGAATACCCTCTTGCCGAGAGCGCCAATAATCTTTCCGCTCTCGTCCAATAAGGGAATCCATGCAATGATCTGCCGGCGGCCTCCACTCATAGCGTCGCCAACCTTGACTTTTCCCGTAATCAGGGTTTCTGGTAAGTGGCTATTTTTATTTACTTCTCTTATGTGTTTGCCTACTGCCTGCTCCGGCGTAAAACCGAAAAGGCGGGTATTGTGCCTGCTCATAAAGCGCACAATTCCGTCTTTATCGATTACTAAGGGGCACTCGAAAGGATTATCAACAAAGGCATCAAGCAAGGCTCTGTCGATATGTGAGAGCCATTCAAACTTAGATTCATGTGACATGGGGCTTTTCCTAAATGCTTTTGAAGAATAAAGGAGTGAAAATCCTCTTCTTTATCTTGTTTATCTTAACGCTTCCTTGTTTAGTGCATCTCTCTTCAGGTAATATGCCCTCATCGTTGATGTCAGTAAGGATCGCTTAAAGTCAGTTTCAAATCCGGGTCAATCTGGATTTTTCTGTAACCTATATGCGGGAGGAGGGAATTTGATACGGGGGATTACAACACTTCGTCCCATGCGATATGAAACCTTTGCACAACACCGATTGAAGAATCGGGATTTGTTCGGACAAAAAACTCATAAAAAAATGGAATTGAATTCTTTTTATGGAGAATTCTTATATCACTGTTTTGGATTATGTCAAGGTCTTTGTGTAAGAGAGATACCCGCCTTCTACATAAAGACCTTGACAGTATTGATGTTCCCCCGAAAAAGCGG
>PLLV01000177.1 GCA_003142295.1 Syntrophaceae bacterium | reverse complement strand
CCCTTTCCGAAAGGGGGAATGTAGCACGGACCTAAAAGGCCGCTATATAAGATAGAGGGGGATATTCATGAAACCGCGAGGCAGTTCGTCACTCATTTTTTGAGACTGTTGAACAAATCCCATGCTTCCTTGGCCGTATAGTTCTCATGAATGATGGACCGCAAAGCCCTTATCATGGCTACCGGGTGGGGATTCTGCCATACGTTTCTTCCGAGATTGATACCGATCGCCCCATTCTGCATGCCATCATAAACAAACTCCATGACTTCGAGCTCCGTTTCACATTTCGGACCGCCCGCCATAACTACCGGGACGGGGCAGCCGCATACGACCTTGTCGAAGTCTTTGCACCAGTAGGTTTTCACTACCCTCGCTCCGAGCTCCGCGGCGATGCGAGAGCTGAGTCCCAGATACCTGGCATCCCGCTTTTCCAATTCCTTACCGACCGCCGTGACAGCCATTACAGGGATACCGAAATTCTCACATTCGTTGACAAGCTCTGACAGGTTAGTCAAGGACTCGCGTTCGTAGTCGCTCCCTACAAAGATGGAAATTCCCACAGCAGCCGCATTGAGGCGTATAATCTCCTCTATGGATGTGGTAATGCTTTCATTTGCCAGGTCCTTACCAACCACGCTGGTGCCTCCGGATACCCTGAGGATGATCGGTTTACTCCCTGCGGGATCCACTGCCGCCCGCAATACACCCCTGGTTACAAAGATGGCGTCGCAATAGGGAAGGAGCGGTGCTATGGTTTCTCCGGGCTTTTCCAGGCATGACGTCGGGCCCTGGAAATAACCGTGGTCTATGGGAAGAAAAAAACAATGGCCATCAGCCTGGATGAGCTGTGACATACGATTCTGCATTCCCCAATCCATTTTCAATTCCTCCAAAAAGTAAAGTTGTATTCTCTTCTAAAAGGACAGTAGCGGGTCATTCCGAAGCTTTAAAAAAACATAAATCCCATTTGACTGAAATGGCTATCGAACGTAAAGCATTTATCAAGTTTCAAACGTCTCATCAAAATAAAACTCGTGCAATCGGTAAAACTGAATTGCCTGTCTCTATACCGCTTAAACAATTCCCAGGAGGCATATTTATCATCTTCGGCTATGTTTACTGATTGAATGATGTTGCTGTTAAACACCGATTCCCCAAAAAGAACTGCAGCTTCATGGGAAACCCTGAATCGAATAATGGTCAAGCTTTCATCAATAACATAGTCAGATGTTATCAAACTAATCTTCTTGCTCTTGATGGTTGCTGCTTTTGTGATGGAATCTTTATGATGACTGTCATTTCTGTCATTCAGAGCAAGCCATGCAGAGGTATCGACAAATATCTTCATGATATTTTCCGGGTATCCCCGTACAGGTATTGATCGTGGCGGACAGAAAGATCTCCATCCTTCGAGGCTCCGGCGCCGATCATGTTCCATAAGGGATCATCCTGCCAGTTCTTTGGTTTTTCTTTGCCAAGAAATTCCCGGACTGCATTTCTCACAATATCGGAGATGGAGCTCTTTTCGCGCTTAGCGATTCCCCTTAATTCTCTCAGCATTTCTTCGGGAAAATACATTTGCGTTCTCTTTAAGATAGACATGGAATTTCTCCTTTGGTGTATACTATATACACCAGCCCATTAAAGGTCAAGTGAATATTTGCCTGGGCGGACCGTTTTGAAGCATAGGCAAGATGAGGATTTCTTTCAAGACTTACCCCTGCAAGAAAAGACATTCTTCTTGACAAATATATTTTAATTATCGATTATTTTCAATATAAAGCTGCTAAAGTGCAGCTTTGTTTGCTATTAGGTGATTTACCAATAGTAAGCTTAAAGAATCCTCTGACCTCGGCAGTAACGCCTGCAACCAGCTAAAGTTCATGCCGGGAGACAGCCGCCTTGAGCCAGGCCAACTCGCGGCAATATTAGAAAGAGTAGACGGTAAATCGTGTTTTATCTGTCGAGATGTCAATGAGCCTTTTCCTACTCACCTTTTTTCTCATCTACGGCGGTGTGCACCTATATCTTTTCGCGAAGATCAAAGGGGCATTTCATCCAGGCGCCGCCGCTAATGTAATCCTGATTATTCTCCTTGTGTTCATGATCCTCGCCCCCTTCATCGTGCGGTTGTGCGAGCGGTATGGCTACGATACCCTTGCCTTAATCATGTCGTACACGGGATACATATGGATGGGCGTATTGTTCGTGTTTTTCGTCTCTTCCCTCCTTATTGACATATACCACCTCCTGATCCGTGCAGGCGCCCTTATTCCCCATAGGGATTTCTCTCATCTGGTCCTTTCACCTTTATATGCGTTTCTGTTGCCCCTTATAATTTCATCGGGCATCAATGCGTACGGCTATTTTGAGGCAAAGGACATCAGGACAGAAAAGATAACAATAGCATCTCCCAAAATCCCTGAGGCAGCGGGAAGGATAAGGATCGTGCAGATATCCGATGTCCATATCGGAATCATCGTTAGGGGGGAACGCCTGAAGCGCATCGTCGAAGAGGTAAAAAAAGCGGAACCGGATATCCTCGTATCTACGGGAGACCTCGTGGACGGACAGATTAACAGCCTCACGGAGCACCTGATGTTCTTGCGGGACGTACATCCGCGGTACGGCAAATTCGCCATCACGGGCAATCATGAATTCTACGCCGGTCTGGACCATGCCGTCGATTTCACGCGGGCCGCAGGATTTGTAGTTCTCAGGGAAGAAGGCATCAATGTGGCGGGAGTGATCAATATCGCCGGTGTCGACGATCCCACAGTAGATGCTTACGGTCTTGCCAAAGAGATTTCTGAAACGGAATTGCTGTCAGGACTTTCCCGTCAGCACTTCACGGTGCTTCTCAAGCACCGGCCGGTCATAGAAAAAGATAGTGTCGGGTATTTTGATCTCCAGCTTTCCGGGCACACCCACAATGGCCAGATTTTTCCTTTCACCTTTGTTGTGCGGCGCCTTTATCCCCTCATCACCGGATACTTCAACCTGCCGAATGATGCGCATTTATACGTAAGCAGGGGCGCCGGCACGTGGGGGCCGCCGATCCGTTTTTTATCACCTCCGGAAATCACTGTGATTGACCTGATCCACGAGAGAACAGAGAAAACAAAATGAAAAAAAAGAAAATATTGTTGAACTTTTTATGGTTCCTGGTAGGCATGACCGCCAGTGCAGCCATCCCTCTGCTGCTGCTTGAGCAGTGCTCGGAAGGCAGGAAACCGGAGATCAGGGAAAACCAGGGACAGAAACAGGGTTCAGTCGATCATTCTAATGAGAAGCAAGTCATTTGCGGGAATCTAATAATTACCTGCCGTGCAGTGTAACATTAAATCCTCATACCGGAAAGAAAGGGGGAAACAGACAAGGCGTCCTCACTGTACTCAATAAATCGACGCTGAGGAGAGGAATGCATTTATCCCATGTCACTTACCGCTTTCCGGGAGCTGCACCATTACTACTTCGCCTTTTGCGCTGATTTGGCCTTCCGCGGATACCGTAACACTCACAATGATTTTTCGGTTTTTAATTTCTTTAACCATTCCCCTTAGCTCCAAGACTTTTCCCATCGGCGTTGGTTTTAGAAAATCAACTTTTAACGATGCTGAAACAAAGCGGGGAAGCGGTAGGTCCTCCAGGGATAAGCCCTCATCTCGTAATTTAGCTGCCGACGCAGTAGCAGCGGCATGACAATCTATCAATGAAGCGATAAGCCCCCCATAGACGTATCCGGGAAAACCGCCCGTGTGATGAGGCATGGGAGTATAATGACAGATGCTTTCTTTACCATCCCAGTGACTCTTAATTTGCAACCCCTCTTTATTGAGTCGGCCGCAACCATAGCAATGCGCAAACTCATCAGGATAATAATCTTGAAAAACTCTAACCGTCATAACTTACTCCTTTCCTCGTGCGCGGCCTTTTTAGTCGAGGCCAAATCCTTTCCATTGACCTGTCGCTAAAGCTTATGCCGTACATAGAGGATGTATTCATTCCTTTACGCAGTCAATCTCCGGAGAGTAGGGCTTGATGTCGAGCACCGGTGTTCCTTCAAAGGCATCGAGGCCTCTCACGATGAGCCTGGCGCCCTCAATACTGAGAATATCTACTACTGCAAATCCATCCGGGTTCGGGCGGTCGGGAGAGCCACAAAAATGCCAGCCAAAGATTCTTCTTCTATCGGGATGCGCACCTATGGATAGACCTCTTCTTCCTTTACGATCTCTTTTTTAATGATAGTTAGAAGTTCCTGAAGAACGGGCATCACATCTGTTCTGAATCTTCCCGCAACGAGGACATGCATAATGTCATCTCCTACGTTCAATGTACCTTGATTGATCCACACCCTGATGTCTTCAATTCCATCCCGCCTCTTGAATTCGCTTACGCAAGAATCCAGCTTCTGTTTATCGAAGGACAACATCATGCCTCTTACGTGCTTCCCGTCCTTTGAGGATGCCCGCACTATGCCATTATGGACAAGTATCATGCCCAATTGTTCAGGAT
>PLLV01000136.1:7811-11319 GCA_003142295.1 Syntrophaceae bacterium | reverse complement strand
TACGCCAATCAATGTGGACTGCGTGTGACGTACCAGGAAGAATATAATTTGGAGGAGTTTCTCAGGAATATTGCGTTCAGGGAAAAGGACAGGTGTCATTATTGTTATTATGACCGTTTACAACGCACGGTTTATAGAGCAAAGGAGGGAAGGTTTGATGGATTTACCACGACCCTGCTCTATAGCAAGTTTCAAAATCACGCGATGGTTAAAGAAATTGGAGAGAGCCTGGCGATTGAGCATCAGATCAGGTTCTACTATCAGGATTTTCGCGTGGGCTGGCTCCACGGAATAATGATTTCTAAGGAAATGGGCATGTATAGACAGCCCTATTGCGGGTGCATCTATAGTGAAAAGGACAGATTTTATCCCGCTAAGAGAGAATCCAAAGGGGAGTCGGCGAAATTTTCGGGATGCAGTTCAGGATGAACTGTTGCACTCTTACAGTTGCCGTCCATGTTGTGATGTTGTGTACATACTGTGTCTTTTACAACACACAATTATGGGTGTGCGTTCTTCACAATCATGAACGGTTTATCAACAAATAATATGTATATTTAGTTCGTTACATATGTTATAGAATACGCCTACTTGATTCAATATCTCTTGGTATATTAATTGCTATTGAGTAAGCATCCTTAGTTTGGACGACAGGAAACATGCACCTGCAGAGAACTATCAAACAAGAAATTAACTGCCGCAATATTGGCCTACACTCGGGAAGAAAAGTCAGCATGACAATAAGGCCTTCCGAAGTCGATGAGGGCGTTGTCTTTATTCGCAAGGATTTACCGGGTGGTGTAAGGATAAAGGCGGATTTCGAGAATGTCCGTGACACTATATTGGCTACAACTATAGGTCTTAATGGGGCGACGGTATCAACAGTTGAACATTTGCTGTCTGCACTTTGCGGTATGGGCGTTGATAATGCCGTTGTAGAAGTGGATGCTCCTGAGATTCCCATCATGGATGGTAGTGCTCTTCCTTTCGTTAATCTCTTAAAGGACGTTGGCACGACGATACAAAATAAATGTAAGAGATTGCTGGTGATTCAAAAGAGGATTTTTGTCTCTGAAGGAGATGGCACAGCTATGCTGCTGCCGTCTCCGGAGTTTAAGATTACCTGCGGGATTGATTTTGAGCACCCCCTTATCCGTCAGCAGTCTTATGATATGACTTTTTCCGATGTCGCTTACGAAAGGGATATCTGCCAAGCGCGGACTTTTGGGTTTTTAAAGGATGTCGAATATCTTCAGGCAAAAGGTCTGGCGCTCGGGGGATCTCTCCGGAATGCTGTAGTTCTGGACGAACGGAGGGTTATCAATAAAGAAGGTTTGAGATGCCACGATGAATTTGTGAAGCATAAGATTCTTGATGCCATCGGCGACCTTTCGCTTTTAGGTATGCCAATCATCGGCCATTTTGTAGCTTACAAATCAGGACACCGGTTAAACAATCTTCTCCTCAAGGAATTGATGGCTCACCAAGAATGCTGGAAGATGGTAAGTCATATTGACAGAGACAGCGGTGAAGAAGAATTCAAGTCTCTCAATATTCCATCTTTCAGTATCCTCGATACAGTAAATGCTCCGATGCCCGTCGCGTGAGGCATATATACTGCCTTTTATCCGCTGACCCTTCCATAAATTACACTTGCTTTTTATAGCGCAGTTTCTTAGTATACCGTGTAAATAATCAAAACAGTAAATAAATCTATAGTTTGATGAAGAGGGAACATGAGGCGCATGTTCCTGCTTAGCAATGTGCTTTGAGTAATGACCAGGAAATTTATCACAATATATTTATGTGCCTGTATGATGACTCATGGTGGCGCAGGGCGCTTGTATGCGTAAACCAATTCTTCTTTTGGCTGTATTCTTTGCCTGTTATTTTTTTCTTGTTTTTCCCCTAAGCTCATATCGTCGGGACGCGAGGATAGCGGATATTGTCATTACTGACAGTGATGATCACGTGATGGTCTATGCGAAAGTGACTAACTGTTATACAAAAAGGATGGAGTCAGCCATCCTCGCAGGCGTCCCTACGACGTTTACTTTCTTGCTTGATCTTTATCAGGAGAGGCCGAGATGGATCGACGAGAAGATATCCAGTGTGATTGTCAAACAAACAATTAAGTATGATAATGTGAAGAAGGTTTTTTATATATCGTCAATGGAAGGATATAAGCAATCGGAATTTCAAGATTTTGATGCAGCCAAAAAGGCCATGTCAGAACTGAATGGCATTGTATTGGCCTCACTGAAAGATTTGCCGAAGGACGAATCTTATTACGTCATGGTCAAGGCAAAACTGGATAAAATACGGCTTCCCATGCATATGGAATATGTCTTATTCTTCGTTTCACTCTGGGATTTTGAGACTGATTGGTATCGACAGAGGATTGTTTAATAGGCATGTTTAAGGACCATTTAATCAAAGATGATCGGGAATTAAGAAGGCGTAAGAGAGAACGCATAATCATCGTTGTCATTATCTTTCTCATTGTCATGGTGAGTTTACTGGGAATTCAACTCTCTCGCATGGGAGCCATTCTTCCCATTTCGAGCAACGTGCTTATCATCGGTCTGATAGTAAATATCAACATCATTCTGATCCTCGTAATTCTGATACTTCTGCTCGTTTTTCTGATAGTCAGAAATGTCGTCAAACTGCTTTTCGAAAGCAAGCGCGGCGTCCTGGGATCGAAACTCCGAACTAAGCTCGTGGCCGCATTTGTCGGCTTATCTTTGATTCCTACGGTAACACTGTTTTTAGTAGCCATCAGTGTCTTTTCATACAGCATAGAGAACTGGTTTAACATCACAATCGGAGACGCATTGAACAAAACCGTCGAGGTCGCCCACCTCTATTATCAGCAGTCTGCGGATCAAGCGAAATATTATGCCAGGCAGATCAGTTCCGACATCACGAAAAATCGCCTCTACGATCAGGAGAGGGCAGAATATCTGAAAGCCTTAATTGAACAGCGTCAGAAGAATTATAAGCTGGGGTTGCTTGAGGTTTATTTTAATAACCAAAAAAGGAGCCTCCTCGTAAGGGATCCCGACAATCCCAACATCGAGCCTAAACCGCTCAGCCCGAAGATGCTCGAAGACGTTTTTACAGGTCAGGAAGTGTCTGTTGTGGAATCATCAGAGGTTGGCGATTTGATTCGCGGCGTGGCTCCCATCTATTCCTATGTGAGTCCGGGGGAGGTCATCGGCGTCGTTGCGGTCAATTATCACATCCCCAAAGAACTTGTAAATAGGATGGGAATCATTTCTAAGACGTCCGAGCAGTATGGACAGATTACGCTGCTAAAGAATCCCATAAAGTTCACCTATATTATTACGCTTTTCATCGTAACGTTTTTAGTCATTTTTTCCGCCACATGGTTTGGACTATATCTTGCCAAGGGCATCACAGTACCCATACAGGATCTCGCTCTGGCAACAAATAAGATAGCCAGGGGGGAGCTGGACCATCAGATCGATATCGTGGCGGACGA
>PLLV01000136.1:0-7780 GCA_003142295.1 Syntrophaceae bacterium | reverse complement strand
GTCATTACAATCATCAACAAAGCTGCCGAAAGGATGTTAGACATAAAGACGGAAAAAGTCCTCAACAGACGATTCCAGAATGTATTAATTGCCGAACATCTGGCTGTAGTGGATGAATTGTCCAAGGAACTGAAAGAGAACGGAACAAATTTCATAGAAAGACAATTGGAATTGATGCTTAAAGGCAAGGTGTTGACGGTGTTGATGACGATAACGCTCATAAACGACGATGACGGGAATTATATGGGCATGGTGGTTGTCTTTGAAGACCTCACGCAGATTCGTAAGGCCGAAAGAGCAGCGGCATGGAGGGAGGTTGCCCGGAGAATGGCCCACGAGATCAAGAATCCATTGACGCCTGTCCAACTCTCAGCCCAGCGATTGCAGAAGAAATACGCTGAAAGGCTGGGTGATGACGGAGCTATTTTCCACGAATGCACCAAGACAATAATAGATCAGGTTGACGTGTTAAAAAACCTGGTCAATGCCTTTTCCCGCTATGCTCAACTTCCTGTCACCAACCCTGTTCTCAGCGATCTTAATGAGGTTATAAGCGATTCTGTTGTTCTGTTTCAGGATGCTCACAAAGACATTAATTTTGAATTTCAGACAGATCAGGATATACCAAAATTGAATCTCGACTCAGAGCAAATTAAGCGCGTCATGGTCAATCTTCTCGATAATGCCGTTGCCGCCGTGAGTAAAAATGATGGTCATATTGTGGTCAGGACTGCCTATGACAAGAACCATAAGAAGGCAAAAGTCGAGGTTGCCGACAATGGTTATGGTGTACCTTACAGTTATAAGGTGAAGATGTTCGAACCCTACTTTTCCACGAAAAGAACGGGCACGGGGCTGGGTCTTGCCATTGTGAGTTCGATTATATCGGACCATCATGGTCATGTGAGCGTCAGGGATAATGTACCCACAGGGACCATTGTGGCTTTCGAATTGCCGATTCCGGAGGGTACTGATTCGGGCTAAAGGTAAACCGCTATTTTCCCGATGTAAAATACATAAACAGGTTATTGTTGAATTATGCAGAGAACGATACTGATTGTAGATGATGAAAAGAGTATATGCCAATCCCTGGGGTCCATTCTTACCGATGAGGGATATGAAGTCCTGACAGCGGCCTCTGGCGAAGAAGCCCTTAAAATAATCAAGGAAGAACTGCCCAGCCTTGTCATCCTGGATATATGGCTTCCCGGCATTGACGGCATTGAGACCCTTAAGATGATTAAATCACAATACTCTCAGATAAGGGTTATAATGATATCGGGCCATGGGACTATTGAAACGGCTGTCAAGGCTACGAAGCTCGGGGCTTTTGATTTTTTTGAAAAGCCCCTGTCCATGGAAAAGGTGATACTCATTGTCAATCACGTGTTTGAGTTGATTAATTTGGAAGAGGAAAATAAATTATTAAAACAGAAGATCAGCCAGGACTATGAACTTACGGGTAACAGTGCACCGATACTCGAATTGAAAGAAATGATCAGTATTGTTGCGCCCACGAATGCGTGGATCTTAATCATGGGGGAAAATGGGACGGGAAAGGAACTCGTCGCCCGATCGATACACAGGTTGAGTAAGAGGGCATACAAGCCTTTTGTTGAAGTTAACTGCGCAGCTATTCCGGAGGACCTGATAGAAAGTGAACTTTTCGGCCATGAAAAAGGTGCGTTTACAGGTGCGACGGAGAAAAAGAGAGGCAAGTTTGATCTTGCTCATGAAGGGACTATCTTCCTCGATGAAGTGGCAGATATGAGCCTGAAGGCCCAGGCGAAAATTCTCAGAATTCTTCAGGAGAAGAAATTCGAGAGGGTAGGAGGAAATACTTTCATACCCGCGGATGTCAGAGTGCTTGCTGCCACTAACAAAGACCTTGAACTGGAGATGGAAGCGGGAAGATTCAGGCAGGATCTGTACTACAGGCTTAACGTCATACCTCTGAGAGTTCCCCCATTGAGAGAAAGGAAAGAGGATATTCCCGTATTGACTAACTGGTTTCTCAGAGAATTCAGCCTGAAAGAATGTGAGGAGGGAAAGACAATCGCCGATGACGCCTTAACCAAACTGATAGAGCATGATTGGCCGGGCAATGTGAGGGAATTGAAAAATTTCATCGAACGCCTTGTCATCATGGTTCCCCAAGACGTGATTACGGCGAATGACATTCCTTTGTTGGCGGAAGAAAACCATGAAATTCCGGAAGCAACTCTTCCTTTATTTGCGTCAGAATCTTTCAGAACGGCAAAAATAGATTTTGAAAAAGAATATATCATAAAAAAACTGAAGGAATTTGATGGAAATATTTCAAAAACTGCGGAGGCCATTGGCTTGGAGCGCAGCAATCTTCACAGGAAAATCAAAAGATACGGTCTTGACGATATCCTGAAGCAATAGAAGGTTAATTTTCCTGCCGGCTCAGATCGGAGAGAGAGAATTTGTTTGAGGGTAAAAACATCAATCCCAGAATGATTATAATCCCTACGCATATAACATGAAACACAACAGAGAAGGTGAAGGCCTCTGCCTTGGGAATTCCGAAGAGGGAAAGTCCCAGGATACAGGAATAATGCCAATTTCCGACGAACCCCGGCGCCGCAGGTATGGTAATTCCGATCATAAGAATAATCATCACGACAAAGGGAGCGGCAAGTGGCAGGGCAAAGCCGCAGGCTAAAAACATGAAATATATCGCAACGACCTCCATCAGCCATATAACGATGGATAGAGAGATCACATGGAAGAGGAGTTTGGGATCAGTTATGATCTTGAATCCGTCGATAAATTGATGGAACAAATGGTTCAGTTTCAGAGTATATCTTTCGGGTAGTTTCCTGCAAGTCGAATTTAGGGCCCTAAGAGAGACCTCTCTTTTCAATATCATGAATATCATGCCGACTAATATGATCAGAATGAGCAGGAAAAAAACAATACCGGATCTGATCAGCCATGGGGGAAAGGGCGTAAAGAATAACGCAAGAAGAAAAATTAGCAGTACTGTCAGGCAATCAAAGACGCGCTCCACGAGAATAGTGCCGACGGCGGCGGTCATCCGGATATGACTTTTTCTTGTGATCAGATAAGGACGCGCCAGTTCACCGAGACGCGCCGGGATGGCGATAATGGCTAAGAATCCTACGCTTGTGACGGAGAAAAGAGAAAGCTGATCCACTTTGACTATGGGACTAAGTATGACTCCCCATCGCAAGGATCTTAAGGCCTGCATGATAAACATGATTATCAATACAGGTAGCACATATCCATACCTGATAGTTTTGAAGCCTTGAGCGACGTCTTGGAAATGGATTCCCCTGATAGATAGATAGACGAGAATAGCGCCGAGAATTATTCCCACCGCCAGTTTTTTTTTCATCACATATTCCTGTCAATGAATATAGACGGTATGGATATTATCGTCACTTCTTTTTCGTGAGATTGTCAGCGATTTTGTCATGCAGGAGCTGCGATGCAAGTCTGTCACCCATGACGCCCACCCGTACGGAAACGGTGGTAAGATTTTTCGCCTTATAATTTGCGGTGATCTGAACTTTTTCATTCTCAATCAGCGCAGATATCTTGCCTGAACCTATTTCTTTGAGGGGTTCAACATCCAAACCGCGCATATCCGCCACTGTTTTTTCACAGGCTGACCATACCTTATCAAAAGAATGGTAGTAATCCGTTTTTAGCTCGCCATTGATGTAGAAGTACGTCCCCGAACCTGCGCCGACGGCAGCGCCGCCTACTACCGCTGCAGGGCAGCCGGAAGTAAATAAAATACCCATGATTAATAATGCTAACCAGTTTTTTCGTGTAATCATAGAACCTCCTTTCCAAGAAAAATCGGTTGTTGTCTTTTTTGCTTTTTCGCAGTTGTTTTATTCCTCAACATGAATATAGATTGATCCCGGCGTAACAGCAGTGCGAAGAACGGCGCAGGGACCCTGGTTTCGCATAATCATGTCTGAGTTCGTATGACGACACATAGAGACAGCGACCAGTATCCTTATAAATGATGTTTTACCAATTGTCCATTTTTTCTTATTACGAACTTCGTATAGGCGGGCCGTGCCGATGGTTGGTATTATGGAGACTTTTTGCAGTAGATCTTAGAAACGCCGATTTGCTGGCTTCAGGGGATCATAATTCGGCGCTCAATTTAGCAAATTCTCTCAGAAGCTCTTCCTGCTTCTTATTAAGATTGACAGGTATCTTGACTACAGTTTCAATAATCTGGTCCCCACGGCCGTATCCTCTCAGGTTTGGAATGCCCTTTCCTTTCAGACGGAATATGGCGCCATTCTGGGTTCCCCGCGAAATCTTGAGCTTTTCTGTGCCATTTAGAGTTGGTACCTCGATTGTCGCTCCCATGGTCGCCTGGACAAATGAGATAGGGATCTGGCAGTATATATTGTTATCTCTTCTCTCAAAAAATTCATGGGCCTCCACATGGATGAACACATAGAGATCGCCCTGTGGTCCGCCATATTCTCCATCTTCGCCTTCCCCGCGAAGTCTCAACCGCGAACCTGTTTCGACACCGGCTGGTATCTTCAGATGGACAGTTTTCGTAACTTTTTCCCTGCCCGCTCCCATGCAGTCCGAGCACAATTTTGTTATAACTCTGCCCTGTCCCCTGCATTGAGGGCATGTAGTACTGATCATGAAGAAGCCGCTTGACTGTGTTACCTGGCCTCTGCCGGAGCATTGGCGGCATGTTTCGGGCGCACTTCCCGGTGCAGCACCCGTACCATGGCATAGAGAACAACTCTGAGTTTTCTGCACGTCGATATCTCTGGAGGTACCGAAGGCAGCGTCCATGAACGATATTTTGAGGTCATAACGGAAATCGGCCCCGGCACGCCGCGATGTTCTTGATCTTGTACGTCCAGTGCCAAATCCAAAGATGTCCTCGAAGACATCACTAAAACTTGCGAATATATCGTCAAAACCCGAGAAGCCCCTGAATCCTATGCCATTAAGACCTTCATGGCCGTAACGGTCATAGATATCCCTCTTCTCTTTATCGCTTAAGACTTCGTAAGCCTCCGCCGCTTCTTTGAATTTTTCCTCCGCATCTTTATCGCCCGGGTTTCTGTCCGGATGATACTGCATAGCCAGTTTTCTNNTCATAGTAGCAGCGCTTTGTCATCAATGCTTACCGTCGTCCTCCGATTTGATTATTTCCTTTATGCGTCCGACCATACTATTATTATTGCCCTTTTCAAAGGCATAAAGGGCGAATAAGTATTTCTTAAACTCCAGGGCGCGCTGTCCTATTGCGGTCCAGGTTTCCTCCGTAATAGTTTGTTTCAAAGACTTCAGAACCTGTTGAAGAAGCATGACATCCCCCGATAGTTCAGCCATGCCTTTGATTGTTTCAAGGCCGTGAACGTAATTTGCCTTCTGGTAAAAATCAATGGCGTCGGAGATTTTTCCCTCCTCAAGAAACGCATCTCCGTATGCGACGAGATCCTTCTCGGAGTGGTGTTTTATGTAAAGGATATGCTCTTTTTCTTGATAATTGGGCAACTTTTTCGACATTCTTCAACAGCTAATGCGCATGTATAAATTGTTACTTAAATTAATAACCTTTTTGGACATGTCAAGAGAGATGGATATGCTTATCTGACAAGTCTATTTAGGGCTTCCTCATACTTTTTCCTTGTTTGTTCGATAATCTCATCAGGAAGGTTCGGGGCCGGCGGTTTTTGGTTCCATTTGATGGAGATGAGATAATCCCTCAAGAACTGTTTGTCAAAACTCTTCTGGGGTCTCCCCTCTTCGTAGTCCTCTTTTGGCCAGAATCTCGAGGAATCCGGCGTCAGCAGCTCATCAATCAGGATCAGCCTGTCTTCTATGATGCCAAATTCCATCTTGGTGTCAGCAATAATGATACCGGCCTCTTCGGCATGCCTTGACGCCCTCGCATAAATCGCAAGGCTTATTTCAATGATCTTCTCCGTCTGTTCGGAACCGACGGTATTTTCCATCTCTCTTCTTGTTATTGGCATGTCATGCTTTCCTTCCGGGGCCTTGGTGGAAGGTGTAAACAGGGGTTCAGACAGTTTTGCGGATTCTCTTAATCCGGTTGGAAGCTTGATGCCTGAAATAGTTCTGCTCTCCAGATAATCCTTCCAGCCTGAGCCGCTCAGGTATCCACGGACAACGCATTCGACAGGAAACGGCTTTGCCTTCTTTACGAGCATGGCCCTTCCTGCGAGTTCCTTCCTGTAAGGACCGCACTCACCGGGGAAATCGAAGGGATCTGTAGATAAGAGATGGTTTTCGACAATATCTGTCATCATGTTAAAGCAGAAGACAGACATTCTTGTGAGTATCTCACCTTTTCCCGGAATGGGATTGGGCATGATGACGTCAAAAGCGGATATTCTGTCTGTTGCGACGACAAGGAGGGAATTAGCAACTTCATAGATATCACGGACCTTTCCCCTGCTTTGCAGTTTTAATCCTTTGAAATCTGTTGAGATTAGTTCTTTAGCGTCCATCATGAACTTTCCGATGTCTATCTTATATAAGGGTTGTACATCTTTTCGTGACCTATCGTGGAAGTCGGCATCCTTCCGTAGTTATGTCCAGGCAGCACCTTCGTGTCATCAGGCAGTGTGCAGAGCCTTTCCGTGATAGAGCGGTGCATCACAGGCCATGAGCCTCCGGGGAGGTCGGTTCTTCCCACAGCTTCAACAAAGAGGGTATCTCCGGTGAAGACATACCCTTTTGTGTAGAGGGACATGCCGCCGGGGGAATGCCCGGGGGTGTGGATGACCTTTAGTGAAAGGCCTCCCACAGTTATAAGATCGCCGTCATTGACAGTGATATCGGCAGGCGGGGATTGTTCGGCCCCGAACATCTTGAAGACCATGGGTGGAGTGAACACGAGCAACTCGGCATCATCNNTTTTGTTGGGCCACCTTGATGATGCCGCCGCAATTTGCCGCCGGATCAATGACCAGCGCTTCACCGCTTTCCGGATCGCCCACAATGTAGGCAAATATCGCCATGTGGCCGACCTGCATCTGCGTTAGAAACATATATATTTCCTCCCGACGCCACCTAACATGTTTGTATCCTTAGAGTCAATGGTAGTCAATGTCCACAACTATTGCCCTTATTCCCATCCTAAAGGCTCGTATCCCCGCTCTCTCAGGCATTTCTCTACAAACCTCTTGTGGATCGGGCTTGGTTCGGATGCCTTGGATACCCCTCTCACCAGGCCGGCTGCGGCGCCTGCAGCTGCTCCCACTGCCGCTCCCCTCCCCAGATGTCCCGTAACGGCACCCGCAGCCCCTCCAACGACGGTACCGGCTGCTCCACCGACCGCCGTGTTCTTTGCCACGGTCTTGCCGGCGTCTGACTTAACATATTCAGCAGCCAGACGATCGCAGTCTGCAATATCCTTATGTGCCTGATTTTCCCCGACCATCTTGAAGTGTTCGTTAGGGTAGAGAACCGGGCCGTGTGATGCACAGCCCGATGCTATCAAAACGGCGATCAAGAGAAAAACTTTTTTCATCGGCGGCCTCCATGGAAATCTTCCATCAGTCATTCTGTTTTTCCCCCTCCATGCCTTTTACAAGCACCGCCCCGAAGAAGCCATCCGTGCCATGCCGGTGGGGATAGCTCCTGAAATACCCGTGGTCGTCGACCAGGCTGGAATTTATCGTATCCGGCGGACGAATACAAATAAAATCAGGATGGCGGTTAGTAAAATCCTCGATTACCTTTTCGTTTTCCTCCTCTGTAATGG
>PLLV01000160.1:5221-5783 GCA_003142295.1 Syntrophaceae bacterium | reverse complement strand
CCGGCCTGAAGGAAGGCGCCGCGAAGAACGGTCTCTTTACAGGCAACTCCATGGGATGGATCAAAGGCATCGATGCCCTGGCCCTCGTTGTGCGTAACTTTCATGATGACGTAAATGGAGATGCGACACCGCTTCGCGACATTGAGGAGATCGCCACGGAACTGCTCCTCGCCGATCTTATACTCCTGGAAAACAGGCTTGAGAAAATTGCATGGTTCCAAAAACGTGGGCAAAAAACAAATGCCCTTGCCCTCGAAGAAAAAGCCCTCCAAAAGATTGCGGAGTACCTCAACGACAATATACCCATCCGGAACGTCGAGCTTGATGAAGATGAGGAGAGAATAATACGCGGGTTTCAATTTCTTACAAAAAAGCCGATCCTCGTTATCCTGAATTCGGATGAGGCGGTCTTCGGACACAATAAGAGTTTAATCACCGAAATCGAATCGCGTTACAACGTCATTGAATTCGCCGGTCGCTTCGAAATGGAATTATCCCGCCTCAATGACGAGGAAGCTGAAGTCTTCATGGAGGATATGGGCATAAGAAAGTCGGCGCGGGA
>PLLV01000160.1:0-5195 GCA_003142295.1 Syntrophaceae bacterium | reverse complement strand
GGATTTATCCGTGCGGAGTGCTTTACCTACGATGAATTAATTGAATGCGGATCGGAAAAGGGGGTACGCGAGAACGGCCATTTCCGGCTGGAAGGAAAAGATTACATCGTCCGGGACGGCGATATACTCAGCATTCGATTCAGCGTTTGATGACGCATCGATTGGATGACTTAATGGGCAAAACAATATTCCAGAAAACACGCCGCTAACGAGTCCACCGACTTATCTACAACTGGCTACGTCACTGAGAATCAATGATAACCATTTGTAGTGTTTTAATTCATACGAGACGATCTCACCTTGAGAATGTTTGTTGTCCGATCAAGGGGAATTGAAGAAGAAAGCTGATCTGGTTGACCACCTGCTTAAATAATAACTGAAATGATGAACGTTAGATATGTTTTGTCGAAGGCTTGATTTTCTTCTTTCCCACTAAAGGCAGCAGGCAACGGAGGGCCTCGTTGACCGCATCGGAATCGGGAAAATACTTCTTCACATCCGGCTCCAGATAAACAGGCAGATTCAATTGAATATCCGGCCTGTAAAATTTACCCCTCTCTCCCTTGGCAAAATTATACCGCAATACCCATTCCTCTACAATACAAAGCCTTGTTTAAATCAATCAGCCGAAAGCTTCACAACTTACTCGCAGATCATAATATAACCGAAGAGAGAGAACAAGATAAATATAACCGCTTGATCGATAGGCCTGACTTTCGAGTCCGCCATCAACTCAACGATGAAGAAGCGGAAATCTTCATGGAGGATATGGGCATAAGAAAGTCGGCTCGGGATAGATTGACACAATTCGCATACAAGACGCTCGGATACGTGAGCTTTTTCACCGTCGGTGAAGATGAAGTTCGGGCATGGAGTATTTGCGGAGGAGATACTGCGGTGAATGCAGCCGGCGCCATTCATACCGATTTGGCATGGGGATTTATCCGTGCCGAGTGCTTTACCTACGATGAATTAATCGAGTGCGGATCGGAAAAGAGGGTGCGAGATAACAGCCACTTCCGGCTGGAAGGAAAAGATTACATCGTCCGGGACGGCGATATTCTCAGCATCCGATTCAGCGTTTGATGACGCATCGATTGGATAGCTTAATGGTCAGAAAGATATTGCAGAAAATACGCAGTTAGCGAGTACACCTACAAAGTTTCAGTTGAGGGGATTCATCTAAATTGAGTATTGCGGATCGAAAGAGAGTAACGAAGAATTGAGCCAGAGGCGGGCGCTCTTTCCCGCCGATTGGCTCCAATGAAAGGCTCGGTCATAATCTTAAAATACTTATCTTCCCCGCCCTATTATCTCACGCTGGAGTAGCCACATAGAGATCTTGTGACCTGAACCGGCTACCCCCGTACGTCGCAATGCAGTTCTTCCCGGGTCTATCGTTCTCAGGCTGCTTAGCGTGCGCGCTCGCTTGGGTTGCCCTTTCACGTACCTCCTTATCAGTCAAAAAGCACCCTTGGCCGACATGGCATAGCCCTATGGACACCGTCGTGCGTTCGGAAATGTTGACATACTCCAGTCCAGCCACCTTCTGCCGCAATTCATCAAGAGTTCTTATTGCACCATCAAAGGGAACGCTCGGCAGGAGTACGAGGTATTCATCCCCTCCTTGGCGGTAACCATAGCCTCGGCCAAATACATGAGACTCAATTGTCTCCATGAAACGAGGCAGTACATCCCGATCGATTCGGTCATTGCCATATGGCGAGTTAAACCGCGTTTTTAAGTCGTCAATATCAATGAAAGCCGCAGCTACGAAACTACCCCGTAAGTCACACTGGCTCCCGAAATAGTGCAGATCCTTCTGAAAAAGGTCAGGCGCCTGGAGAATGTGGAACTTTTCATCATAAACTCTTGGTGACAGAGCAGTCGCCGGCTCCGACTGCATCAACAGCATCTCAGCACGCTGAAGGGAAATGAAGGCAGTCAGTCGCGGAACCACCATAGAAGGTGTGTTCTGAAACCATTCTTGTTCTATGAGGCGATCGTAAGGTTCGAGTTCTTTCTGGAGGGCGCTCTTGATGCCTCCATGGTGGACATTCTGTCCGCGCAACTTGATGGAGGTAGCGACATGCCGCCTGCCGACAATGACGGCCTGTTTGTAGACGGGCAGATGCGTGTCGTCCAAGTCAACGCTGTCAGTCCTCTGGGAAAAGCTGGCCAGGTGATCCCGCGCCACCGTGATCTGCAAATTCGCCTGATCAATTTCCTCCGCGGTGTAGTAGCATTCATTTCTCACAGGGGTCAGCAGGTTACTGCTGAACCAGACATTTTGCCAATGCATGCCCATACCTAATGTATTACGTTCATCCGTGGTGAATATAGCCATCCCGTTGCCTCCTTAGCGACCAACGCTATTGTAGTATCCACACCGTCGATAGCACCAAGGCGTTATTACCATGACGTAAACTGCCTTCATCTGCCACCGAACAATTAATATCCGAACCTCGCTTTTTTCGATGATTTAGGTATTATGATAACATATGGCATTTTTTCCCAAAAGGAAAACATTACATAATTACAAATGACTATCGTTTGAAATAGTGTGTTTTAATCGAAGTTGACGATCTACTGCTTTCAGGAAGAAGCAAATGCTTAATCAACCTACGAACCTTCGTTGCCGCCCTGTAGGGAAGGGAGAAAATTTTAGTTACTTCGCATTTCCCGTTAGCTGAAACGACGCCCAGTAATAAGGATGGGGGTATTTCTTCTTAGTCTCCAACTGGGCTGTTCTTAAGGCTTCACGCTTATCAGTCCGGTACATTTCCTTGTAGAAGCGGGTCATGAGTTGAGACGTAGCAAGGTCATCCACCTTCCAGAGGCTGGCTACGATAGAACTGGAACCGGCATAAAGGAATCCCCTGGTCAGACCCACAACGTCATCGCCATTGGCGACCTTGCCCAATCCTGTCTCACAGGCGCTCAGGGTTACAAGATCGGCATCCAGATGAAGTGAATAAAGTTTGTCTGCCGTGAGCATCCCGTTGTATTGAGAATCCGGAGCCAGCAGGAGCGCTGATTGCAATGGGTACTCCGGATTGAACTGGCCATGGGTGGCAAAGTGGATATAGCTATAGCTGTTACCGTACTTTCGCAGAGCACCTTCCGTGGCCTCCTTCCTTAGGAGCACCCTGGAGTTGGGATTGATATTGGCAACCTCTGTTGCCTCTTTCTGAGCATACTCCAGATCATACTTGGGATCACCGAGATCCGGGTTGCCGAAGATTAGAATACCGCCCGACTTTCCCGCTTTCCTCCCGCTCAGATACTTTATGGCGCTGGAACTGGGCATTATGCGAATACTGTAGCGATCTATAAGATAGCCCTTGCCGTCATGCAGGGCATTGAACGGCAGATAATGCAACGCCCCATGGGGAACTAAAACGATGTTCCGGCCTTCCATGAATTTTTCTACAGGCTTCACCAGCTTTCCGTAGATATTCTGTGACAATTCCAGATACTGATTCGATTGCGGATCCTGCAGCGCTTTGCGGAAATCGGCAATCGTACCGAAGATGCCTTTCCCATCTATCCTTACCGCTGTCACATTGTTATTTGTCAATATAAAAACGAATATATCATCCCCCTGAGAGTAATATTCAACCAGCGTCTCATTCCCGGGAAGGCTTTTCTGGATATCCCCGGCCGAAACCACGGTCACCGTCACCAGCGATGCCAGCTCAGGTGCTTCGGTTGTCAGTGTTTGCTTGATCTCTATGCTGCGGGTCGTTCTCTGACTTATTTGTTCCACACCCTGGGTGGAATCCAGAGCCTTGTTTGCCGATTCGAGGTTTGCTATCTCGTTCAAGGCCGATGCCACTTCCTGTCTGTTATCATTCCTCACGGCGAAGTCCTTCTTTGATGCCAGTAAATCAACGAGGGCCCGTGATTTCGACCGTTCGACATATTCAAATGCTTCGGAATATCGTCCCGATGAAAACAATGCATTAATCAGATCATGATAAACCCGTTGCTTGTCACCGACAAATCCTATTTTAGCCGCCTCCGTATTGATGGTAGAGCGCTGAGACTCAATCACGTCAATGGACTTTTTGTAGTACTCGATGGACATGTCGACGTTGCCTTCTGTTTGAAAAATCCTGGCTCTGTCGAACAGCATGGGCCAGTAGATTTCTCCGTTAGATTTGGTTTCAGGGTTGCTCAAAAGTTTATCATATCCTTTTTTTGCTTCCTGAAGGTGCCCTGTTTCATAAAGGGCTTTGTTCATCATGAACTCTTTCGGCAAATCCACAAAGGCATAAATACTAGAGGCCACCAGGGCCTCGCTGATGACACCCAGTCCCTCCCAGAACTTCTCTTTATTTTCCAAAATCTTTTCGTACTTTCCGGTTGCCATGTACACTCTTGCCAGGGCCAGCGTCTTCTCCTTGCTCGTGGGAATTGATGAAAAAGCGGGAGATGCCGTCCAGGAAAAGAGGCTCATGTCATCTATTTTTTTCGCATATTGCAGCGCATTTTTGTGATCACCCTTAAGCGCGTAGGCCAAAGCCAGCATGCCCTGGGAACGAATCTTCATGCGGGTATCCCACGCGTTATATCTGTCCGCGAAAGGCCAGGACATAGCCAGCGACAATTCATACGCCTTCTGGGATAATTCAACTGCCTTTTCATAATTTCCCAGCTCAATATAGGCCTCCGCCTTTAACAGATAGGGAAGAATGGTTATATCGGCGGGAAACGTATAGTGAAAGCCCGTAGATCCACTTTCCTTGTCCCCGTTTTTTATATTGCGCTCAAGATGTTCGACGCACGAAAAGAGTTTGTCGTATTTTTTCGACTTTGAGTACGATTGGCACAGCCAGAGAATATCCTTGCTCTTTGCTGAAGACATGTCCTGTATCTGGCTTTCAAAATGGCTCTCCGCTTTTGAGTAATCTCCGCTTGCCAATAATCTGCCTTTTTCAGAAATGAACACGGATGCGCAGCCGGTGCTCATAAACAGCACGGCGGTTAATAAAATAACTCTTATATATCTCATGTTTTCTCTTTCCCTGAACTGATAGACTTTGATAATAATTTCCTTTTTTACAGTGGGAGTATATGAAGAACGGTCTTATGCGTCAATGGAATTTCTGGCCACAAAATATGGGGTGCGGTATCGATGATGGTGGTTTAATTTAGCTGCCCACAACCAGTTACTTCGCATTTCCCGTTAG
>PLLV01000202.1 GCA_003142295.1 Syntrophaceae bacterium | reverse complement strand
GAAGATATCCCGATACAACTCAGGTACGGTGTTGCTTTTTGTGATGATGGGATGCTTTGTCATCAATAATTCCCCTTGACTTCTTTTGCATTTTCCCATTATAGCATCGATCATTATCATACTTTGATGAGTTTGAACATCTGGAAAAAACCTGAGAGCTTTGAATAATCTTCACCTGGATATTGAGAAGCTGATCCCGCACCGGGGCAGGATGAAGCTGATCGACAATGTTCTGGATATAAACGCCGATACAGCCGTAACGTCATCGCTCGTCTCTGATCAATGGCCCCTCTTTAATGGTTCTTCTGTAGATCCCATAATCCTCATCGAACTCGTAGCTCAGACCGCAGGGATCCATATAAGCTGGAAAAAGGGAGATGACAAGGGCGGCGGCGGTACAGGATGGATTGTTGGTATTAAGAGCGCCGATTTTTTTCTGTATCGGATTCCGCTTTTCACGCCGCTGATAACTACTGTGAATAATTTGTACTGCGCTGAAAATTATAATGTTCTGGAAGGAAATGTCACGTCGGGAGAGGACATTCTGTGCAGGATTCAGATACAGGTGTTCCGTTCAGAATCCGGTTTAGTATAAATCCCACCGGAGACGTACTTTAAACATTAGGAGTAACCGGCATGAACGAAGAGCATGTCGCCCTCGTGACGGGGGGCAGTCGAGGCATTGGCCGTGCCATCGCAGTTGAACTGTCTGAAGCAGGATATAAGGTCATTATCACTTACAAATCGAATGATCTGGCAGCCGATGAAACCGTGGAAATTATCCGATCTAAGGGCGGCAGTGGAGAAAAAGTCCGGTTTGATGTGGCCGACTCGAAAGAAGCGATGAAGCATATGGATGAAATCATCTTGCAGTATAAAGACATTCGAGTTCTGGTCAATAATGCCGGCGTCACCGCTGATGGCCTCTTTATTATGATGTCAGAGGAAGATTGGGATAGGGTGATTCAAACGACCCTGAAAGGCTTTTACAATGTGACGAAACCGGTCATAAAGAGAATGGTACGAAACCACAGGGGGTCCGTGGTATCTATCTCATCTGTGGCAGCCCTTATCGGGAACAGGGGGCAGGCAAATTACGCTGCCGCAAAATCAGGATTGATCGCCGCCAGCCGTTCCCTGGCATCCGAAGTGGCAAGGTTGGGTGTCCGGGTCAATGTTGTTGCTCCGGGTTTGATCGATACAGAAATGATCCAGGGGGCGCCGGTAGATAAAATTAAGGAGATCATTCCCATGGCAAGAATTGGAAAGCCGGAAGAAGTCGCGAAGGTCGTGCGTTTCCTGTGTTCCGATGACGCCTCTTATATCACGGGCCAGGTCATTTCCGTCAATGGCGGCATGTTTTAATGAGATTCATGACGACAAAAGGCAGTGCAAAAAGAGGTGTCCTCCTCGTCGGTATACTTTTTTGCTGTGCTGTTATGCTTGGATGGGCGGATAACTGGGAGGATATTCAAAGGAAATCATCAAATATAAAATCGGTAAGCGCTCATTTCTCTCAGGAAAAACACATGCATATCCTTACAAAAGCCCTTATTTCAAAGGGACACTTTTATTTTCTGGCGCCAGATTCGGTCAGATGGGAATATACATCTCCCGTGAAGAGCGTTCTGCTTATGCGCAAGGGTGATATAAAACGATATACCTTGGGAAGAAGAGGTTTTGTTGAGGATTCGGGCGGTTCCCTTGAGTCGATGCAAATCGTACTTCAAGAGATCAGCAAGTGGAGCAGGGGCCAATTCACCGGGAATGAACATTTTTCGGCGACTTTGAAAGGGGGACAAGTACCAAAGATTATTCTTACGCCAAAGGAAAAAGGGCTTTCGGCCATGATATCGCGTATCGTGATAACGCTCTCGCCGGACAGACGGGGTGTTATAAGCTCCGTTAAAATAATAGAAAATAAAGGTAATTATACCCTCTTTGAATTTACGGATGTGCAGATTAATGGGAAAATCTCTGAAACGATGTTCAGGGAAGTGGAATGAAGGCTTTCGCGTTGCATAAACGCTGTTTTCTCATATTGATGTCAGCGTTTTTCATCATTTCTTGCAGCCGGCTCCCCGTTATCAAACCTGTGGATACGGCGATGGCGCCGGACACCATGCGGCGATGTCACCTGCCGTTCCTCGATATTCCCTATCGGTTTATTCATACCATCGAGGTAGCCTTGCCCGGCGGCGGCAGGACTGGAACGGTTGTGGGCGTCACCGCCTTTGATCCGGTGACTAAAACAATCCAAAGTGTGATCATGACTATTGAGGGATTCGTTCTATTTGACGCCAGTTATGAGAAAGAAGTGCGCGTGAATCGAGCGGTGCCGCCATTTAATGCAGAACATTTTGCCGGATACATGATGGATGATGTCCGTCTCATTTTTCTTACCCCCGATGGACGACTCTCGGATACCGGTGTATTTGAGGACGGATCAACCGTCTGCCGATATTATGTGAAACAGAATTGGGTTATCGATGTGATCGTCCATAAGGATAACACATGGGAGATAGAAAGATATAGCGACAGTCATGAACTCCTGCGGAAGGTCATGACATTTTCCGTACGGGACAGGATTCCCGGCATGGTGGAACTGAACGCCTTTGGATTTCGGGAATACACTCTACGCTTGAATTTGATCAATGCAGAACCTGTTTCCCCTGAGGCGCTGCGGCTGCGCCCCGATGATGCCCCGGAAGATGATGAATAGGATTCGAGGTGAGCGGATCAAGGAACAAGGTGCAACGTTGTAAAAGAATGATATTGGGTGTAGATTTTCAAAGAGCTGAGTAATTTATTTAAAAAACAGGTTACAGATGTGAAGTTCAAACTTATCTATCCAAGATGGAAAAAACTGGAAAGGCAGACGGAATTCCACCTTCCACCCCACGGTCCCGTCGTCTTCGCTGCAACATTACCCGATGATGTTGAAGTAGATTTTATAGATGAAAATGTTGAATCCATCAACTTCGACGATTCCCCTGATTTCGTCGGTATATCAATGATGCTTACGAGTCAGGTAAAACGTGGCTGGGAAATAGCCGACAGGTATAGGCAGAAGGGTATCAAAGTCATTTTCGGCGGTATCGCGACGATGCTTCATTCCGAAGAAACGATGCAACATGCTGATGCCGTCTTTCTCGGCGAAGCGGAAGGGAGAATGGAGGGGGTATTTCGTGATTTCAGAGACGGCCGACTCCATAAGCGATATGATTACATGACCGATTTTCCATCCGCTGAATCTATCGGGACTGCCAGGCGAAGCATATTAAAAAGGAAATATTACTATTACAGGGGTGTACAGATGGTCGATCTCGTTCATGCATCGCGGGGATGCCGCTTCGACTGCTACCCTTGCTGCGTGGCCTTTCTGGGAGGGAAGAAGTTCCGCCCCCGCCCCATCGATCGGGTGACGGAGGAACTGGAGGCAATAGATAACAACCGCCTATTCATCGTGGANNGCCTGGTATGTCTATCAGGCCATTTTCGATACGTCTGACTATATCCGGGACCGCATCCGGCGCTACCATGACCATGGCATCGCCGTGGAGGGGACGATCTTATTGGGACTTGATAACCATACGGAGGACGACATCCGGCGGCTCGTTGATTTTCTCATGAAGATCAATCTGGACCTCGCAGAGTTTACCGTCCTCACACCGTTTCCCCAAACTCAGGCCTTTGACGACCTGCGCCAGGCAGGGCGTATCATCTCCTACGACTGGAACGATTACACAGCGGACAAGGTAGTGTTCCAGCCAAAGAATATGACGCCGGAGAAGCTCCAGGATCTTTACACACACGCCTGGGATGCATTTTATAAGAGTGAACCTCAGAGCTACAAGATGTTTAAGCTCTTGCAGAAAGTGATGGAAAAGGAGAAGGCCGACGGGACGTTCCGGGGCCGGCGGCGTGAACTGATGGATAGCCGGTTCGGAAAAATGGAAGGGAGCACCGGAGATCAGTCATGAAACGACGTACAACAGAAGAAGTGATTATTGGCGAGGGACCGGTTACACTCCCTCAGATTGTCGCCGTCGCCCGGGGAAAATCTTCCGTTAAGCTCAGCCAGACTCACTCCTTCCAAGAGCGGATCCGCCGGAGCGAGGCTATGCTCCATACCGCCATCCATGACGGTATTCCCGTCTACGGCGTTTCTACGGGGTTTGGCAAGTCCTGCGGAAAGCGTTTGAAGCGGGACCAGGTGCGGAAGAACCGGGGGGCCAATCTCATCCGGTTTCATGGTTGCGGCACCGGCGAACCCATCAGCATTCCCCCTACACGGGCGGCGATGCTCTGTCGTCTCCTCTGTCTCGCCACGGGGTATTCCGGTGTGTCCTTTGGACTTCTGGAGAGGCTGGCATCTTTTCTCAACCACGGCATTACACCTGTCGTTCCCTGTGAGGGTTCCGTAGGGGCTTCCGGGGACCTTACCCCTATGTCCTACGTAGCGGCGGCACTGACAGGAGAGCGGGAGGTTTTTTACCGGGGCGAGCGCATGCCCGCCGCTGAGGCATTGAGACTATCTGGACTTGTTCCTTATGCCTTTGCACCCAAAGAGGCCATCTCCATGATGAACGGCACATCCACCATGACGGGGATAGCCGCTCTCGCAGTTGAGAGAGCGGGGCATATCCTTGATGCTTCCGTATGCGCCACGGCCCTCACCGTGCATGCCCTGAAAGGTAAATTCCTCCACTTCCATCCCACCATCGGCAAGGCTAAACCCTTCCCGGGGCAGATCCATGTGGCTCGGCGGCTGACAGAGCTGCTCCAGGTGGATATAGATAATGGCGATCTTGAATCCCAAGCCAGGGGGGCCTTGCAGGATCCCTATTCCCTCCGGTGCGCACCGCAGATCGCAGGCGTTCTCTATGATGCCCTGACATGGATTCGCAAATGGGTGGAAACAGAGGCTAATAGCGCCAATGACAATCCCATCTTCGATCCGGAGACAGGTCATCCGCTCATGAGTGGTAATTTCTACGGCGGACACATGGCCTTCGCCATGGATTCCTTGAAGGCCGCCCTGGCATCCGTAGCGGATATGTCTGACCGGCAGGTGGTCCTTCTGGTGGACCCGCTTCTCAACCGCGGTCTCCCGGCAGACCTGGTTCGGATCACGGGGGAGGACTCCGTGTTTCACCACGGCTTCAAAGCCATGTCCATTTCCACGTCGGCACTGGCGGCAGAGGCGCTGAAGTTGACCATGCCTGCCGCTTCCTTCTCTCGCTCCACGGAATCTCACAACCAAGACAAGGTCAGTATGGGGACCATCGCAGCCAGGGATGCGGAACGGATCTGCACCCTGGCGGAACGGGTCCTGGCCATCCATCTCCTCGCTGCCGGTCAGGGCTGCGAGATCCGGGGGAACCTCGATGCCCGTCCCATGCTGGTTACCCTTATCGGACAAATTCGGTCACTTTCAGCAATTCTCATGGAAGACCGGGAGATGGATGCTGACATCGAACGCATTGCCACTGCTATCGCCGAATCAGACCTTTTCGAGGGGAAACATGATAACCCCTAAGTGGCATGAGATGAAACAGACTTTTGGTTTCGAGCCATGATGAAGGATTTCCGGCAGGCCCTTGTCACCGGCGTTGAGCGCCTCTCAGCCTGGGCGGATATTCTTGACCAGATCAATGTCTTTCCCATTGCCGATGGGGACACAGGACGGAACCTTGTCATAAGTTTAGCGCCGCTCCGCCGGCCTGACCGGGATATGCAGTCCCTCTCCCGTGATCTTCTTCTCTCGGCACGTGGGAATTCGGGGAACATCGCCTCCTGGTTCTTCCAATATTTCATTCATGCAAGCTCAAGGAAAGACCTGTGCAATGCCGTCCGGCTGGGGCGTGACCGCGCCTGGCAGGCTGTGCACGATCCCCGCCCGGGGACGATGCTGAGCTTCTTCGATGCCCTCGCGGCGGCTCTTTCCGACGTCGATGCCTCATCCAATCACGAGGGGATCGCAGCAATCCTGATGCACTTGGAGGCCGCTGTCCGGGATACGATTAGCCAGCAGCCTAAGCTGCAAAAAGCCGGGGTTGTGGATGCGGGCGCTCTGGGCATGTTCCTTTACTTTGAGGGATTCTTCCATGTCCTCACAGGCGGCCGGATACCCCTCCGTGACGTGACAGAGACATTTCGGGATGGAATTCAAGTNNTCCACAGCGGGGCGGATGCGGGAGAAGCTGCACAGGTGCTTGCCTCTCTTTGTGAATCCGTTGTCGTAACCCGGAAGGATGCCTATCTGAAAGTCCATTTCCATACCCATGACCGGGAGGATGCCCGCCGGAAGCTTATCCATCTTGGCCGGGTAATCGACTGGGCTGAGGATGATCTGTATCAACAAACGTCTGCATTCGTCGAATCAGTCAGAGAACCCGTCATCCATATCATGACCGATGCAGCCGGTTCACTGACGAGGCAGGAGGCGAAGACCCTGGGGATGAGCCTCCTGGACAGCTACATCGTCATCGGGGAACGCTCTCTGCCGGAGACCTATTTCAGCCCGGAGGAACTCTACGGCGCCATGCGATCCGGCACACGGGTATCGACCGCCCAGTCCTCCGTCTTTGAGCGA
>PLLV01000198.1 GCA_003142295.1 Syntrophaceae bacterium | reverse complement strand
CATTTAATGTGAGGCAATTCGTGGAAGATATATTGACTTGACACGCAGTATGCAAATCCATATACTTTCTGGTACAAAAAGAAATCCATAACTTCATGTGTCTTGATCGCGCAAATCGGGTTTCGTGATCAGAAATGTTGAAGAAGTTGATGTTATGAAACAGGAGAAAGAATAGAAAATGTGTATCGGATTTCCCGGAAAAATAATTTCGATAGATGAGAATAAGCTCGCTATTATCGATATCAGCGGTACGCGGCGGGAAGCCCGCCTCGACCTGATTGATGACGACACAGTGCCCGGTGACTATGTAATCTGCCACGCGGGTTACGCCATTCATAAGATAGATGAGGATCTGGCGCGGGAGATGCTGGATTGCCTGAAAGCGATCGTTGAAAGTGAAACAAATTGACGATCCTTCAACATAGCAGTTGACAGCTCATGAAAATGTCCCCTTCCCGCCGCATCCTGCCCTCCAAGCCTTTTGTCGGAGGCATAAATTTAGATTTGGCCGGGACAGGTGCCTGCCGAGCTTCATTTCATCCCTGCCCGTGTCAGGCGCAGGGCAGGCTTTGTCATATCTATTTATAAGCATACCCCGGCAATTGTGAGACCCGTAATTTATGCTTTTTACAAAGCTATCCTTTTTTATCCAATTCTTAAATTCTTAGAAAATCATCCATAGTTTCAGAAAGGTATCTAACGATGCAATATGACAAGATTCTACTGGATCATGGCGGGGGCGGTTTATTGATGAATGAACTGATTGCCCATACGTTCCTCCCCAAATTGAAAAATACATATCTGGAACGCATGGAAGACGGCGCCGTCTTTGATATAGGCAATATTAAGCTCTGTTTTTCCACCGATTCTTATGTAGTGAGTCCTATTTTCTTCCCCGGCGGCGATATCGGTTCCCTATCTGTACACGGTACAGTCAATGATATTGCCGTGTGTGGAGGAATTCCCCTTTTTCTCAGCGCCGGCTTCATTCTCGAAGAAGGTTTCAGCATGGATGATTTGGAAAAGATTATTGCATCCATGGCGCAGGCAGCTGCAAACGCGGGTGTACAGATTGTTACAGGAGATACCAAGGTTGTGGCGAGGGGGGCGGCCGACGGAATTTTTATCAATGTTTCCGGCATCGGCGTTATCAAGTACGAAGGAGTAATCTCTCCCAGAAGTGTGATGCCCGGAGATAAAGTGATCATTAACGGGACTATTGGAGATCATGGAGCCGCCATATTATGTAAGCGGCAGGACCTGGGTTTTAAGTCCGAGATCGTATCGGATTCAGCCCCGCTAAATTCGCTCGTGGAAAGCATCCTCTGTGCCAGTCCCAATATTCACTGCATGAGGGATGTAACAAGAGGAGGTCTCGGTGCAATCATGTGCGAAATTGCAACCCAGTCAGAGTGCCAAATCATAATCGAGGAAAGACATATTCCGGTGCAGGAAGAGGTAAGGGGCGTGTGTGAGATTCTTGGCGTCGATCCGCTATTTCTGGCAAATGAGGGAAAGATGGTAGTATTCTGCCCGCCTGAAGATACTGAGAAAGTCATGAAGGTAATGGCAGAACACAAGTATGGCAGAGCCGCCGCCATCATAGGAGAAGTGGGCAAGAGAGGCCGTGGGCGTCTCTTGCTGAATACTGTCATCGGTGGAGCAAGGGAAATTGACCTGCCGACGGGTGAACTTGTTCCTCGAATTTGTTAAGCTGAACATAACCGGCCGCAAAAAAAGCAGGCAAGACACCAAGGCTCGTTTTGCCTGCTTCATTATTTCGCGCTGAGAAGTTGACCTTCAGTCGTTCCCCTTTTCCACCCCTTCCTTGGCTTTGTCCGCGCTTTCACGAAGATGCGCCAGACGAGTAGACTTATGCAACTCGACAGGTTTGTCATAGAAGGAGGGCCGCCATTTATAAATCAATTCTATGGCATCAGAGGGACAGACTTCCACGCAAACCTCGCAGACTATGCACCGCAACGGGTAGAATGCGAGCTCGTTCTTTTCCTTATCTGTTGTAAGAGCGACTGACGGACAGCGAAGAGCACATACCCCGCACATAGTACACTTATCGTCTAAGAATACTACGTGGCCCCGGGCGTTTTCAAAAGGCTCCCGTACCTGAACCGGATAGAGTCTGGTGGCATATCCGGTGAAGAGGTTTTTCAAGATGGTCGGTAACATGTAGGGCATTTATTCATACACTCCTTTCGCCGTTTATCTCTCCATGCAGCAGATGCATGGATCAATGGAGAGGACAATAACAGGTACATCCGGCAATTGATTGCCGGGCAACATGACCAACAACGAGGGAAGATTTGCGAAAGTGGGCGTTCTGATTTTCATACGCTCCAAATTGCGTGTACCGTTTCCTTTTGCATAATAGAAAAGCTCTCCCCGCGGAGCTTCCGTACGCATGACTGCCTCATTGGCCGGGGGGTTTCCCCTCACTTTCACGGCTATTTCGCCTTCGGGTAATTTATTTAGCGCCTCAATCTGCAAATCGATAGACTGGAGGAGTTCCCTCGCCCTCACCATCGCACGGGCATAGCAGTCTCCGGCAGTTTCTACTATAGGTTCAAAATTGAGCTCGCCGTACGCATGGTATTTGGTTAAGCGAACATCTTCGCCGACCCCGCTCGCTCTAAGCACAGGACCGACACATCCCAACAAAATGGCCTGCTCCTTCGTCACAACGCCGACGCCTACGGTCCTGGCCTTCACTGTATAGTCGTTGACCACAACCTTTATTAGATCCTCGCACTCTTTGCGGATGACAGGCAATGCGTCCAAAACCACTTTTTTCTGTTCCGCATTAATATCCCGGCGTACACCGCCGACCACATTCACTGAGGGAATAACTCTGTGTCCGGCAGTCATCTCTATGAGATCCAGAACCCGCTCCCGTATGCGCCAGAACTGCAGGAACATGCTTTCAAAACCGAAGGCGTCTGCCAACAGCCCTAACCATAGAAGGTGACTATGGGCGCGCGCCATCTCCGCCCAGATGGTACGCAGGTATTTTGTCCGGGGTGATAATTCCACCGGCCACAATCTCTCCATCGCTTCGACCACAGACACGCTGTGGATGTAGCTGCAGATCCCTCAAACACGCTCACAGAGGTAGATATTCTTGGCGTATTCGTTCAGTTCACATGCTTTTTCTATTCCCCGATGGGCATAGCCGATTACCGGAACCACTTCTACAACTGTTTCATCTTCATAAGAGATTCTCAATTGTACCGGTTCAGGCAGTACCGGGTGTTGTGGCCCAAAGGGTACTGTTGTGCGTGCAACCATTAACTCTCTCCTTTCGACACATCCTTTTTTGTTTTCAAAAGAGGCGTAACAGGACTATCCTGAGCCAAAAGCAAATGTCCGCCGTAGTCAATGGCGAGATCTTTCACTTTCAAGCCGAACAGTTCCTTCATTTCATTTTCAATAAGCACCGTTGCAAGAGTAACGCGGGAGAGGCTATCGACCTCTTCATCCTTTGCCACTTTATACCGCAGGCCGGTCATTTCAGTACCACTGTTAAGGCTGAAGAAGTAGGTCACTTCCAGCAGTTCGTTCAGGTCGCTGCATACGGCCGTCACGAATTTGCCGCCTGCATCCAGAAATTTCTTGCCCTCGGCTAATAATTCTTCCTTCTTAATCTCCCTTATATTTTCCATCCCCTTCTTCCTCAAAGTTTCGCTAATTTCTGCAGGGCCATTACAACGCCATCTATGATGGCCTCCGGCCTTACAGAGCAGCCGGGAACATATACGTCAACCGGAATCACCTTATCTACACCGCCCAGAACATTATAACAATTGTGGAATACACCGCCCGTAGCGGCGCATGTTCCTACACTGACGACTACTTTAGGATCAGGAACCTGCTCATACAGATTCTTCAAGACCCGGGCTGTGCGCCTGTTAACGGGCCCCGTAATGAGAAGTATGTCAGCATGCTTGGGATTTCCCATATTAACCATACCGAATCGTTCCACATCATAAAGAGGAGTCAGACAGGCAAGTATCTCTATGTCACAACCATTGCAGGAACTGTTGTCAAAGTGCAGGATCCACGGCGATTTAACGCGAGATCTTTGTATCAATCCCATAGTTATCAAGACACCCCCTTGGTGAAATAGATGTAAGCAATATTAATTATTCCCAGGATCAATCCTACTGACCAGCTCAAGCGAACCATCCAGCCGACAGTCATTCTCGCAGTAATATTGTCAATGAGGAGCTCCAGTAAAAATGCAGCCAAAGCAATTAAGATACCCACCCATAGCGGGTTCGTCCAAAAGAGAGAGATTATTCCCAGAAGCAGGATGATCTCGTACCACTCCGCCAGATGAAAGAGAGCGAAATAAGGACCGGAGTATTCGGTAGTCACTCCTTTCACAATTTCCTGATGGCCGTGGTGTGATGTCGAAATATCAAACGGCGATTTACGCATCTTTATGGTTAATACGTAAAGAACTGCTAAGAATAACGGCCAAAGAGTGAAGAGCAAAGGTTTATCCTGTCTGAATATTTCGCTGATGAGAAAGCTTCCATTCTGGGCGTAAATCGCGATCGCCAGAAGTAGAAGTACGGGTTCATACGCCAGAATCTGCATCAGCTCCCGGTTCGCTCCGAAATGGGCATAGGGGGATTTCGTACTGAATCCACCCAAAACCAGACAGACACTGGCAAACCCGAGGAGAAACACGAGGAGGAGAAAATCCGATTTCATGACGAGAAAAATTAGACTCGCTATCATAAAAACCAGGTATCCGTAGATCCAGACAAACTGCAATTTGCTTACGGCAATATGTTCTTTCCCCAAGAGCTTAAAGAAATCATAAAATGGCTGAATGATGGGAGGACCATACCGACCCTGCATGCGCGCTGTAATCTTACGGTCTATGCCAAAAAGCAAACCGCCAACGATAGGAGCACCGACTAAAGTGACAAGGACAAAAAGAAACTGTTTAATCATCATATAACGATCACCCCGCATCCAAGCATAATGACTAAGAGTAAGATGGCTATGGCGTTTGCCCAGGGATTTACCCTTTTTTCACCCAATGTGCTCTGATAATAATAGCCGCCAAGTTGTAATTTAGTTTTGCGATCCGCTTCGGCTAGCCATTCATCAGTATCAGTACCACCGGTCTGTTCACCGCACATGTAGACGGGCCGCAGTTCCGTGGGTTTCAGTCCGATCAAAAGCAAGGGCAGGAGCAAGGCAACAATCAGAATCAAGTAGAGAGGCCACACGGGGAAAAGACCCAAAATATCTCTCTGCATAAAAGAGGGCGTTGTCAGTATCAAGTTATTCAAACCCAGGGCAATGATCTGATTTCCGGAAATAACGTCGTTCGTCGCAGCACGAAGGAAATTCTGGTAAATCGGACCGACCCCTATGCCAACGACAAATATACCGGCGAGCAAAGTCCATAACGGAACAGAGTAGCTCAGTGATAATTTTTCAAAAGGCCTCTCTATCTTCGGCAGGACCTGAAGGAGCCGCCCGAGCCATTTTGTCCAGAAAACTATCGTAAGGGTACTTGCCAGAACAAAGAACACTGCTGCCAGCGGCACGGTGTAGGCAGCTTCCAGGGCAATCCATTTGCCCAGGAGCATGCCGAAGGGCGGAAGGAACATGGACAGTATGCCTACAGCGGTAATCAGTGTGGTAAGAGGCGCCTTNNGCAAGACCTTCCATGTCTTCAATATCACGACTCCAGATCTGATGCTCGATCGTGCCGGCACAGAGAAATAGCAGTCCTTTGGATATGGCGTGGAAAATGATGAGCAGAATTGCTGCGGCAATGGAAAGAGGTGTATTAATCCCGGCGCAGGCAATGATCAGTCCCAGATTGGCAATTGTGGAATATGCCAAGACCCTCTTCCCCGTTGACTGGCTGACTGCCAGTGCTGATGTGGCAAAGAAGGTAAATGCCCCGGCGATTGCAATTATGACGCTCAAATACGTTCCTGCATACACAGGAGCGAGCCTGAGAACAAGGTAGACCCCGGCTTTGACCATCGTGCTGGAATGCAGCAAGGCAGATACGGGGGTAGGCGCCACCATAGCCCCCAAAAGCCAGCTCTGAAAGGGCATCTGGGCTGCTTTCGTGAAACCGGTATAGCAGAGAAGCGCGATCGGCAGTACGGCAACAGAGGACTGGATACCTCCACCGATAAGGCTCTGTACGGAAAGGGCGGATGATCCTCCCTGGGTGGCGTAAAGATAAATAATGGCCAGAATAAAGGCCGTTCCTCCCGTGGAATTCATCCATACGGCACGTGCCGCGTTGTGTATGGCCTCTTTCGTTCTATCGTGCGATATTAGCTGGAAGCTGCATAATGTGGTCACTTCCCAGAAGAAGTATAGCCAGACCAAATTATTCGCAAACACCAGGCCATTCATGGCTCCCAAAAACAGAACGAGCCAGAAAAGGAACCTCGACTGTCTGGATTTTTTAATGTTAGCGTGGTGTTCATGGTCATACATGTATCGCAGGGCAAAAATGCAGATGAGTGACCCTATTATGGAAATAACCATGGTCATGACAAGGGCCAAATGATCAACGACAAACGCAGGCGCCACTTCAATATGGGCCTTCATGACGAATTCAAAATATGCAAGTGGGAGAATCTGTGTGAGGGCGAAAATGAGAACCAACCAGTTCCGCAATGATATGCCCACGTATAGATAGAAGATGAGAATAGCATAGTCCAAGATGGTGATAAGTAAGCCCCAGTCAAACCCGCCTGGTGTATATGTGAAAGGACCTCTTAGTGAAAGAAGAATGCTGTTAGCAATTAAAACTATGGCTGTTGCAATAACAATGATGTTTCGCACATAGTAATTACGAACAGCCAGTACGAGAAATCCTGCCGCAACAGGTAGCAAGATGGCGATTGCCATCATTTGGTCAGCCAATTTTCTGCCTCCTTAATGTTTGCTTGCATCGTCCCCAAAATCCTACAGCTTCCTTTTCCTTTTTCCGATGCTGCAAGAAAGGTTATATACATTATGCGATAATTTTCAACCGAATGGATTGCTAATCGACACATCTTTTTTACTTGGGAAATCACCCTTGGCCGAACGAACTCCATTTATGGTATTAGGGCAGTATCCTAAAGCCGAATGGGGAGGCCACCAAGGTGTTCAGTGTAGATCTTGAAACCACATTGCCCGACGAATGCATGCATACAAAAAATTTTGTTGAAATACATAGGCATTCCTCTTTTTCGCGCTCTATAACTTTAAGCCTATCCGCAAGTCAAGGAAAAATTTTTGCCGCGGAGAAATCTCCTTAACCGAAACGGCACCCGGGGATCTGGAAGATCTTTGTATGTCTGTACATATTAATGCAATGATATTATGAGATATTACTGCTCTCAAAAAATATTTCTTAAACAATGTATCTTTTATTATTTCTTGACTTTCGGACGAAATATGGTATCAGAGTGACCGCTTGTCGTAAGATCAGGAATGAAAAATGAAAAGTGTTCACGGTGGGAGTTCTTGTGCGCGAGAAAATATACAATCTCCCGTGAATATTAATAAACGATAGGAGATGGAGCATTGTACAAGGTATTAGAGAAGACTTTTTTGCAGGAGATTATTGTCAGAACGGTTATCGAGGCTCCAGAGATCGCCCGCAAGAGGAAGGCAGGGCAGTTCGTCACTCTGATGATAGACGACAAGGGAGAAAGGATTCCTCTGACCATAGTGGATTCTGACAGTGAAAAGGGAACAATAACTATTATCTTTCAAATCGTCGGGAAGACCACGACTCACCTGGCCTCACTTAAAAAAGGGGATTATATCATGCACATACTCGGTCCCCTTGGCCATCCCACGGAGATAGAAAACTTCGGTACAGCAGTCGTTGTCGGCGGGGGAGTGGGTATTGGCGTGGCATATCCCATAGCGGCGGCGCTCAAGAAAGCGGGGAACAAGGTCATATCCATTATCGGGGCAAGGACCAAGGATATCCTCATTCTTGAAGATGAAATGAAGGCTGTCAGCGACGAATTGCTCGTATCGACCGACGACGGCAGTTATGGGTTCTGCGGATTTACCAGTCAGGTATTGCAGAATGTGATTGATTCAGGACAGAAGCTGGACATCGTGTACGCCATCGGACCGGTGCCGATGATGCGGGTTCTCGCCAATTTGACGAAACCTTACGGCATCAAGACTATTGTAAGTCTGAACCCTATCATGGTCGATGCCACCGGGATGTGCGGCGCCTGCCGTGTTTCCGTGGGCGGCAAGACAAAATTCGGCTGTGTGGATGGTCCGGAGTTCGACGGTCATCAGGTAGATTTCGCTTTATTAATGAGCCGCCTCAGGATGTATTGCGATGAGGAAAGGCAGGCCCTGCAACATTATAGGTGTGAATGTGATGGAAAATAAAGAAAAAACTGAAAAGAAAGAGAAAAAGGAAAAAGTTCCCCGACAGGCCATGCCTGAACAGGATCCCAAGAAGAGAATCCGCAACTTTAACGAGGTGCCGTACGGATATAACGCGGAGCTTGCCTTGAAGGAGGCAAGCAGGTGCATTCAATGCAAGAAACCCACTTGCATTGAAGGGTGTCCTGTGGATGTGGCCATTCCGGACTTCGTCAAGCTGATTGCCGAAGGGCACTTCATCGAAGCCGCATGGAAGCTCAAGGAAACAAACACCCTTCCCGCCGTCTGCGGGCGCGTTTGCCCGCAGGAAGATCAGTGTGAAAAACTCTGTGTCCTCGGCAAGAAGGGCGAACCCGTTGCAGTTGGAAGGCTTGAGCGTTTTGCCGCGGATTTTGAGCGTGAGCGCGGCAATATTGTAATTCCAAAGGTGGCGCCGCCAACGGGCAAAAGGGTCGCTATCGTGGGAGCCGGGCCCGCCGGTCTTACAATCGCGGGCGACCTGGTTAAAGTGGGCCATGACGTTACGATTTTTGAAGCCCTCCATAAGTCGGGTGGGGTTCTAATTTACGGCATTCCGGAGTTCCGTCTTCCCAAGGCGATCGTGGATGCCGAGGTAAATTATTTGGAAAAACTGGGCGTGAAAATTGTACTGAACGCGGCCATCGGCAGACTTAAAACGGTGGATGACCTTTTTGCGGAAGGATTCCATGCGGTATTTCTGGGAGTCGGCGCCGGAGCCCCCGTGTTCATGAATATCCCCGGTGAAAACTTAAGTGGTATATATTCCGCCAATGAATATCTAACAAGATCAAACTTAATGAAAGCCTATCTGTTCCCGGAATATGACACGCCCATAGCAAAAGGTAAGAATGTAGCGGTTATCGGCGGCGGTAATGTGGCCATGGATTCAGTGAGAACAGCCCTCCGCCTGGGGGCGGAAAATGCCTATATCATCTATCGCCGCAGCGAAGTGGAGCTGCCAGCGAGGAAGGAAGAGGTTCATCATGCCCACGAAGAAGGTGTTCAATTCAAGATACTCCACAACCCTGTCGAGTATATCGGCGATGAGAACGGCTGGGTGAAACAGATCAGATGTATCCGCATGGAACTGGGCGAACCTGATGATTCGGGAAGGCGAAGACCGATACCCATAAAGGGATCCGAGTTCACTATTGATGTGGATACGGTTGTCGTAGCCATCGGGACGGAAGCGAACCCGGTTATACCGAGGACGACGCCAGGCCTGGAGGTAAATAAGTGGGGCTATATCGTCACGAAAGGTGAAACGGGAGAGACGGGCCGGGAAGGTATTTACGCTGGAGGCGATATCGTAACCGGATCAGCAACCGTCATCCTTGCCATGGGAGCCGGAAGACAGGCAGCCGGCGCAATCGATGCATACGTGAGAGCGAAAAGCTGACATCTCGTAAAATAAAATTACAAAGGGCCGGGAAATTCATCCCGGCCTTTTTTTGTGCAAAAAATTTATCTGTAAGATGATCAGGCGGCTTTGAAAAATTTTCTCTCTGTCATTTCTGCATTCCCTCTATGCAATTCCGACCCCTTTAAATTTACTAATCCCCCTTCCCTGCCTTTTCCTTGACATACGAGGCATGTTCTCTTATAGTTCCCAACGCTATGACATTATTAATAATGAGGCTCACTCCTCACAATCCTCCCTTGCGCAAAGAGGGATTTAGGGAAAATTTTAAAAGGGGATTACAAGAAAATCCCCCTTCCCCTTCCTTAAAAGGGGGTGGGCAAGAGATAAATTTAATTTCTGCACTTGAGAGATTGGAAAGATGTCCAAGCCTAAAATAGTTTTCATGGGAACGCCGGAATTCGCCGTTCCATCCCTTGAGATCCTGATCAGGCATGATTACCCGATTGTCGGTGTTGTAACCCAGCCCGACAGACCAAAGGGCAGAGGCAGAGTCCCCGCTCCACCACCGGTAAAGGTGATCGCCGAGAAATACCGACTTCCTGTCGTTCAACCCGAACGTTTGAAAAACAAGGAATTCCTGGATTATTTCAGCGGCATCTATCCGGATCTGGCTGTTGTTGCGGCCTTCGGCCAGATACTGCCCCGTGAGATTCTTGAAACCCCGAAAATAGGCTGCATAAATGTACATCCATCACTGCTCCCGAAATATAGAGGCGCAGCTCCGATCAACTGGGCTCTCATAAGAGGAGAAGTGAAGACTGGCGTAACCATCATGCTGATGGATGAAGGGATGGATACGGGTGATATTCTCACACAGGAAGAGACCATGATCGAGCCTATGGAAACGTTCGGGAAGCTCAATGACAAGCTGGCAGATATGGGGGCGAGGCTCCTCTTAAAGACAATTGATATGGTCGTTAGCGGTAACTCCACACGAAGACCCCAGGATGCATCGCTTGCCACATATGCCCCCCGGCTCACGAAGGAAGATGGCCTGATCCGGTGGGACGCCGATGTCCATCAAACGGTTAACCTCATCAAAGGCCTCTCGCCGGCACCCTGTGCATATACCCTCTTCAAGGGAAAGATGCTGAAGATATTCTCTGCTCTTGGAGAAGAAATTCCCTCTGCGGAATTCCCGGGAAGAATCGGCACAGTGACGGAAAAAGGCCTTCCCGTTGCCGCAAGGAACGGATATGTGTATTTGCAGGAGGTTCAACTGGAAAACAAAAAGAGAATGTCTATCCTGGATTTTCTGAGGGGCTTTCGCATGACACCGGGGGACACCCTGGGTTGAGAACAATGATGATAAAAACGCCTCGCCACATGGCCGTTGAAATCTTAAATCGCGTGGAGGAAGAAAGCGCATATGCAGAACCACTCCTGGATGCCTCTCTTTCGGGTCATCCTCAGACAAAACTCCAGGACAGAAGGTTAATCACCGAGATTGTCTATGGCACACTGAGGATGAGGGGACACTTGGATTGGGTTATCGAGCGCCTCTACAGGGGAAAGTTCAACACCATGGACGTGAGCATAAGAAACATCCTGAGGACAGGCCTCTACCAATTGCTGTTCACCGAAAGGATACCGGATTTCGCCATCGTCGATGAGGCCGTTGAGATAACAAAAAAAATGCACCGGAGAGGATCAGGACTGGTTAATGCCATCCTGAGAAATTTCATCCGGAAGAAAGATCAGATCGCATATCCCGAGATTGGAAAAGATCCGGCACTTAATATCTCCATTGTCCATTCGCATCCTTTGTGGATGGTAAAAAAATGGATTGAAATGTTCGGCGTCGAAGAAACTGCGGCGCTCTGCAAGGCGAACAATCAAATCCCCCCCGCTGCCGTGCGGGTGAATACACTGAAGACAACCCGTGAGAGGACAAAGGAAGAACTGTCGCAGCATGGATTTGAAGTAAAGGAGACCGCTTTTTCTCCTGATGGTCTGATTATATCCAATCCGGCAATGTCCGCGAGAGAAACAGACAGTTATGCCTCAGGAAAGATTCAGGTTCAGGACGAGGCCTCTCAGCTGATTGCCCGCCTCGTCGCTCCGAAACCGGGAGAAAACATCCTCGATATGTGCGCAGGCATGGGGGGAAAAACGACCCATCTTGCCGCGATCATGGAGAATCGCGGGAGCATTCTGGCCCTCGACATGTGTAAGAAAAAAATCGACGCCCTGTGTAAGAACGTAAAGAGGCTCGATGTTGCCATTGTGGACACACAGGTGGGAGATGCCAGAGAGAAACCGGGGAAGGCCTTCGCCGAGAGTTTCGACAGAATCCTTGTTGACGCGCCATGT
>PLLV01000124.1 GCA_003142295.1 Syntrophaceae bacterium | reverse complement strand
TTTTCGTCCATTACAGTGCCATTCAAGCCGCTGGTTTCAAGACTTTAACTGAGGGCCAGTCTGTAAGCTTCGATGTTGTCCAGGGTAAAAAAGGCCCTGCAGCAGAAAACGTGAAACTCAGTTAATTAAACCTTGGGTAAGGAAAGAGGCGTTCCATTACGATATTCTGTCTTGGAGCGTCTCTCCATTTTCAGCATATTCTGTAACGTTTGAAAGAGAGACAAAAATAGGAGCTTAAAAATGGGAAAGTCCATGTACGACTTTGGCAAACAGGTGAAAGAAAAAGCAAGACAGCAGAAACAAATAGATAAGGCTTCAAAGCGCATAATGGCTAAACAGCAGAAAGCTAATATAAAAACGCGCACTCCGAACGCAGGCTCAGATATAGCTGAACCGGGACTGGTGGAGGAGATCGTTAAAAGCATAGCCTAAGGGGCTATATACATAATCTTAATTCGGCTTTATGATTAATGACCTTACAAAATAAAGATGAATGTCTGTTTTTGTCTCCAGGATTGTGAACTTGAATGTGAGTTGAAATGGCTGAAGACCTTTTAGACTACGGGGTTAGACTTATAAAGACAATTTTCCCTGCGAACGCTTGGATAACTTCTCGTTTTTTCAATAATGATTGTTTAATACAGATCTGTTTTAAATAGGGACAGCTCCCATTTATTTCACCTCAAAAAAACGGTCGCTGTCCATAATTATAAGGACACCCGAATTGGCTCTGAAGGGTATCCGCGAAATTGTCAAGGGTGTTATCGAAGATATGAGAAACAAAATAAACAAGACACAAAATAAACCTTGACATTCGGTCTTAATTTAGTACTATAAAAGGACCGGAGGTGATATGAAATGAATATTTCAACGGATATAAAGCCGGTTACTTACCTTAAGGCAAAAGCGGCCGATTTGCTTAAGCAAATCAACGAAACCCACCGCCCTGTCATCATAACACAAAATGGGGAACCGAGAGCGGTGCTTCAAGATCCTAAAAGCTATGAAAACATGCGTAACGCGATTGGCATACTAAAGCTTGTCTCGCAGGGTGAAGGGGATATAAGGAACGGGAGGGTAAAATTTCAGGAGAATGTTTTCAAAGATATTGAAATCTCGCTGAAAGAGAAGCTTAAATGAGCCACAAGTATGACATTATTTGGGCTGGTGTTGCGGAAAATGATTTAAAAGAGATTGTTGAATATATTGCAACAGAGAGTCCCGCTAATGCATTAAAAACATTAAAAAAGATAAAACAAAAAGCTTCCAGTTCCAGTCTTTATGCCCTTCCTGAAAGAGGCCGCATAGTACCTGAGCTTAAAGATCAAGGCATCCTGATATATCGTGAATTGATCATCCCACCATGGAGAATTATATACAGGATATCAGAGATAAAAGTTTATGTTTTATCTGTTTTGGATGCAAGGCAGAATGTTGAAGATATCCTACTGGAACGATTGATTTATCATAAGTAATTTAACTGCTAACCTCAGAGTGCACGACGAGACCGCTCGTACCTCATGGCTGGTGACTGCGGTCGTTCGGGGTCAATCATTCAAATTGTTAATCCTCACTTCAATTCCAAATCGAACACCATTGACTCGTAAAAAATAATCACTCAATAATCATGCAAAACTATCCCCTACCGCGAGAGATCAGAAAGTTGCAATGGGCGGTAGCCGGGAGAGCATCAAGTCTTTATATCGTGAATAACTCCTCCGCCATTTCAATGGGTGTCCTGTCTCCGACCTTTATGGCTTCGCACCGGGCCTTGACTGTGGAAAGAACATTCAGCGCGAAGAATCTGGCAGCGGCGATCTTCCCGTTATAGAAGGCGACGTCCTTGTTTTCACGGATAAGGGCCCTCTGTCTTGCCTTCGATCCTTTTGCGTCATTTTCCGAATATATGGTGTTCAACCGTTCATTCGCAATGACAGCCGCCTGCATCAAGAGCGATCCAACAGCAACATCACCAAAGAGCTCCAGGTATGGAGAAGCATTAAGGACGGGAATCAAAAAGCTTGCACCCCTGCTCAGCCGGTAAAAATGTGTTGTCAGATCGGAGAAGGCCTTCAGGGCCTCTTCCAGGTAGTTGCACGGCACAGTGAGATCTTCAAACCCCTTGCTCTTTGTTATGACACTGTATACTTCACTATAGAGGCTCATCATAAACTCGCCTCTTCTCTGCGCCAGTTTTCTCCCAACAAGGTCAAGGGCCTGAATCGCGTTCGTTCCCTCATAGATGGTCGTTATCTTGCAGTCGCGTAAGTACTGCTCAACGGGATATTCGCTGCAGTAACCGTAACCACCATATATGTCGATAGCTTTCGAACATACCTGCATTGCCTTGTCCGAGGAATAGGCCTTGCAGATCGGGATCAAAAGTTCCGCCAATCCCTGCCATTTTTCTTTATCTATCTTGGTTTCCGAGATATCTGCCATATCAAGGCAGTAGGCCGTATAATAAAGCAATACCCTTATTCCTTCCACATGGGCTTTCATCCAGAGAAGCGTTCGTTTGACATCGGGATGCTGGATAATGGGTACGGGCTTGGCATCGGGATTTTTCATGTCCCATATGGCGACGCCCTGAATTCTTTCCTTTGCATACGCCACGGCATGTTCATACGCCGCCGTCGCAACGCCCAGCGCCTGCACGCCGACCTCAAGCCTGGCGCCGTTCATCATCTGGAACATGATTGCCATTCCGGCTCTCTCTTTTCCGAGGAGCTCTCCAATACATTTCCCCTCGTCGCCGAAGTTGAGTGTACAGGTGGCAGAACCCTTGATTCCCATCTTGTGCTCGATGTTTCCTGTACGCACATCATTCGATTCCCCCAGGCTGCCGTCATCATTAACCCGGTACTTGGGAACAATGAAAATGGAAATACCCTTCGTTCCCGGCGAATCTCCTTCGATCCTGGCGAGAACGGGATGGATGATATTCGGGCAAAGGTCATGGTCTCCGCCGGAGATAAAAATCTTGGTCCCCGTGATGCTGTATGTACCGTCGGGTAATTTCTTTGCCGTTGTCTTTAGGGCGCCCACATCGGTCCCTGCTCCAGGTTCCGTCAGACACATGGTTCCGGCCCATTCACCGGCATACATCTTGTACATATATTTATTCTTCTGTTCTTCCGTGCCAAAACCTTCTATGAGCGAGGCGGCTCCGGTGGTCAACATAGGATACATGATGAGGGGATAGTTGGCGGCCTGAAAAAGTTCAAAGCATGCAGTGGAAACGCTTGTCGGCATTCCCTGTCCACCTACCTCCGGATCTCTCATGGTGCACTGCCAGCCGGCTTCAATAAACTTCCTGTATGCGTGGTGGAAGCTTTTCGGCACGGAGACTTTTCCGTCCTTGAATTTGCATCCTTCTCTGTCCCCATCCACGTACGTCGGGAGGATTACTTCCAGCGCCATCTTTTCCGCCTCCGTAAGCATCATGTCCACGGTTTCCTTTGAATAGTCCGCGTATCTGCCGTTCTTGAAAAGATTTTCTATGCCGAGCTGTTCATAAAGGACGAATTGCTGATCTCTGGTGTTCACCAATAAGTTACTCATGACGACCTCCTTAAAAAACCGTGAATGAATAGACTCGAAAAAACTGCGTAAGACGCAAAACCCGGATGAATCAACTAAAAGAATACTAATATATGTTTAACAATTTCAATTTGATTTTATACATACATAACCATGGCACGCTTTGCAAGAGTTCCTTTGGCAACGGGCAATTGCCTGAAGATAATTATTCTTCACTTTTGACTAATATTGAAAATTTATGAAATTTATGCAATTAAGACGGGACTAAAGGAAACTTTACCAAAATTGTCTATATCGAGGAGAAGATTGATATGAAAAATTTATTGGAAAATATCGAAGAAATCCTGCTCATGGGTCCCGGCCCTTCCTGCGTGCCTCCTCAGGTCTATGCGGCCCTAAGCCGGAAAACCCTTGGACATCTGGATCCCTATTTTCTTGACATAATGGAAGAGCTCAAAGAAATGCTTCGCCGTATCATGAACACCAAGAACAACCTCACGATCCCCATATCGGGAACGGGTTCTGCCGGCATGGAGGCATGCTTCGTGAATCTGGTGGAACCTGGTGACAAGGTTCTCATCATTACCAACGGTGTCTTTGGCATGAGGATGCAGGACGTAGCCGGCCGGCTTGGCGCTAAGGTTGATGCACTGGAGTTCGCCTGGGGAACCCCGGCTGTACCGGAGGCGGTAGAAAAAAAGATCCGGCAGGATTCCTATAAGATAGTTGCTGTGGTCCATGCCGAGACCTCCACGGGCGTGAAGAATCCCGTTGCTGAAATCGGCGCGCTCCTCAAGGGCAGTGACACCATCTACCTGGTGGATACCGTTACCAGTCTGGGCGGCATCGAAGTCATGATGGATGACTGGAACATAGATGCCCTATACAGCGGCACGCAGAAATGCCTTTCCTGCCCTCCGGGACTTGCACCCCTTTCATTTTCCGACAAAGCGATGGCCAGGCTGAACGGGCGCAAGACGAAAGTGCCCAACTGGTATCTCGATATAGGCCTCATTGCCAACTATTGGGGGAAGAATCGTGTTTATCACCATACGGCGCCCGTGAACATGATCTATGGCCTATACGCGGCCCTCTTTGTCATATTTGAGGAAAAGCCGGAAAAGGTATTCCGGCGGCACAGGGAAAGCCACCTTGCCCTGGTGGACGGATTAAAAAACTTGGGCCTGAAAATGCTGGTGGATGAACCTTACCGCCTGCCTATGTTGAATGCCGTGTGTGTGCCTGATGGCGTGGACGAACTCGCTGTTCGCCGACGTTTGCGAAGCGAATTCAAGATCGAGATCGGCGCCGGCCTGGGACCCCTGGCCGGGAAAATATGGCGTGTCGGGCTAATGGGGCACACGTCCAGAAAAGAAAACGTTGCCAGGTTTCTTGCAGCCTTGCAAAAAGTGCTGCGAAAAAAATAGAAACTATTCTTGACCTAAAGCGCATACGGAAAGCCCACATCCATTTCTTCCATGTCCCGTTTTCCCATTGACACACACTACCCTTTTGTGCTTAGAGCGCTTGTAGAGAATTATTGCAAAGCTCCTTATAATATGGCGAAACTTTAAGATTTCTCCCTGCAGTCGAAATGACAAAGTTTATTGACAAAAGGAATGGATTCCCTCTGAAGCCCGTCCTCGAATGCTTTTATCGGGGGTGGGAATGACAATCGTGTTTAATAAATATGCAGCGTAAGATAGACACAAAAGAAGGACGTTTGCGGGTGCAGTGTATAGAGGAGCTGGTCCGCAGGAAGGGGCTGGATGAGGGGGAAGCGCTGGTAATCGACGAACGCCTGCTCGCGCTGATGCAGATTATCTCCACGGGACTGGGAGAGGATATTCACCTGAAAATTGCCCCCGGTGACAACTGGAGATACAACGCGGAGACCAACGAAATTGTATTTCCCGTAGGATTGCTATTGTCCTCTTCAGTAGAAGAGGTCATCGCCTTTTGCGCTCACGAGGCGGGACACAGGCAAATATCCCGCCGGAGCTTGAGAAAGGCGGTGTTCAAGACATTCTCCGCGAAGGAATCTACCAGGCTTCTCTTGAATGCCTTCGAAGACAGCCGTGTCGATAACTGGCTGATAAGCGTTTTCAAGGGGATCAGACATTACCTGGATATCGCCTACGACGAAATGCTCCCCAGGGATTTGTCCAGATCGTCGTATGTAGATCATCTGAAGGGCGAAATCTCCGAGAGGGCGAGCACCTCCTGCCATCCGTATCTCCTGTATCCGCACCTGGAATACCTTCTGGGCATGCGCTATTACTGGATGTATGGCCGCCTTCCTTCCCAGGTGATGAATCCGGAAGTAGGCGATGCCCTTGCGCGGACGCACGCGGATTTTGCGGCGATCTTCAATCACTATCCTCCAGGGCGGGTCTCGGAAAAAGAGAAGCTGAGGCTTGGGGAAGAGACGGCCCTGATGGTGAGGGACAACATTCTCCCGGAGTATGAAAACCTCGTCAGTCTGGCCATCGCAAAGCTGGTGGAGGCCATAAAAGACGGCCAGTTCCAGATTAAGGAGAAAAAATGCGTCCCGGAGGAATTGAGCCCGGATGAGATCGAGGAAGAAGCGAGAAAATTATTAGAGTTCAAAGCCAGGGAATTGGCGGACAAGTTATCTCCGAAGACGGAGAGGCCGCACACCAGGAAAACTGAGGAATACAGAAGGGAAACCCCGAAAGAAACAGAATCGCGCCTGGAAGGCGGAAAATCTTCCGGGGAAAGAACGGCGCCGTTGCCTATAGAGACTCTCCGCGACCTCATCAAGAAGCAGCGAAAGATAAACCGCGAACAAGACGCGAAGACGGGCGAGTACGAGAGGGTCTACAGGCTGATATCGAACCTGGTCCAGGCCTTAAGCGGGGTTTTGGAAAATCACTTCGCGAAAAATAAAAGGCCTTCCTTCAAGGGCTATTTTCCTTCCGGCCAGAAGCCGGATTTACGGAGGGCCATGGAGCTTTCCCGGAAATTGAGCGAGGGTATTCCCGTGCAGGATAAGGATTTGAAGGTCTTCCTGAAGAGGAGACTCCCGACCCAGAGAGACCACAAGATAATCCTCGCCCTGGATGAATCCGGTTCCATGGACGAACCAAAGAGGACCTCCGCCCTCGCAGGACTTCTCGTATTCATGGAGGCTCTCGATCATATCGGCATCGATTACGGGGTAATCGGGTTTTCCGACAGCCCCATAATGCACAAGGAGTTGGGCGTGAAGCTGGATACGGCCGGCCGGCGGGTATTGTTCGACGAGGTCTCCCTGTGCATACCCGGGGGCTCCACCGCCGATGCGGATGCGCTCCAGTTGGCGACGAATATATTAAAGGATCAGCCGGAGGATTCATCAAGGTGGATCATCATGGTGACGGATGGAGAAGGAAACGTGAATACAACCGGCAAGACATTTGTCGAGCTTCAGAAGGAGGCTTTGGATCAAGAGATAGAGGTGCTGGGGGTGGGTTTGGGCGAAGAGGTAACGGAGGTCATAAAGAGGTACGCAAGCGGCATGCAGATTGACGCGGTGGAAGAGCTGCCGTCCGTCCTCTCGGGCATACTGGAGGAAAAACTTGTTACGCAGGATGCACACTGGGACAGTTTTCTGACGCCCCGGCATGAGGCTCACATTGACAAAGAACAGCCAGAGGCATCTCTGCCGAGGGATTTGTCGGAGCTCATGGCGTCTCTCTATCTTTATCTGAAGCAGAATATCCCGACCTTCAATGTGAGGCATCTGAAGAGGGCGTCGGAGCTCATGGGGTTTTTACTGAACCGGGGTTATCCGGGAAAAGCGGCGTTCGGAAGGAGCCTGAAATACGCCTTTATAGATACCCAGGAACAGTCCCAGAGGGTAAGAGACCTTATCCTCGAAAGGATTGAGGAGGTGCGAAAGATATTCCCCGACTTCACCCGGGAAGACCTGCCGCAGGAATTTCATTCAGCAACTTCACAGGCGGACGTCCCTGTGTCTTCGATCCCCCACGACCTGGCTTCCGTCCTGGATATTTTGATGAAGAATAACACCCATCCTCAGATTGAGAAGGCCCTCTCATTGTTGAAAGAGCTCGTCGATTCCTCTGACACGGCTTTCGTGAGCATCCCCGGACTGGAAGCGAGCATCCGGGTCATTGATGATGAACTTCTAAAAGGGATAACGATAGAAGATTTGGAGAAAAAAGCAGAGGATAAGAGCTGGGCCATCCGCCAGCCCGCAGCCTTAGCCTTGGGCAGGGTTTATCTCGCACTAATCAAACAGGGAAAAGATGTCGACTTAAGTCTGTTAGAGGAAAGTCTGAAGGATGAAGATCCGTCCGTCTGCCGCGCCGCCGCCCAGGCTTTAAGCCGGATCTGGTATCATTATTATGGCAAGGGAAAAATAACGTTGGAGGCATTGGAACGCAGGCTGGAAGACGAAAACTGGGCCGTCCGCCAGGCTGCGGCACGGACCTTAGGCAGGATATATCCTCCCCTTATGGACCAGGGAACGGATGTGGACATCGGCAAATTGGAAGAAGGGTTGTGGAATAAAAACTGGTTTGTCCGCCAGGCCGAGGCCGAGGCCCTGGGGCAGACCTATCCCGCTCTTATCAGGAAGGGAATAGAGATCAACTTGGAGGGATTAGAAGAAAGATTGAAAGATAAGAACGTACTGACCCGTCAAACCGCCGCCCTGGCCCTTGGCCAGGTCTATCCCGTCCTTATCAAACGGGGGAAAGATGTTAACTTAGGCAAATTGGAAGAAAGGCTCGACGATGCTGACTGGTCAGTCCGCCAGGCCGCTGCCGTGGCCTTAGGCCGGATCTGGCTCCACAACTATTACCATGGCAAGATGGCTTTAAAAGACTTGGAAAAAAGACTCGAGGATCCAAGCTGGTCTGTGCGCCAGGCTGCATGCCAGGCCCTGGGGCAGATCTACCCGGCCCTTATCGGACGGGGGAAAAATGTGAACTTAGGCAAATTGGAAGACAGGTTAAGAGACGCGGATGTGGACAGGTCTGTCTGCCAGGCCGCAGCGCAGGCCCTGGGCCGGATTTGGCCTTACAGCTATCACCGGGGGAAGACAACCTTGAAGGAGTTGGAAGAAAGGCTAAAGGATGAAAACTGGTTTATACACCAGGCTGCCGCGCTCGCCTTAGTCCAGATACACCATGCCCTTGTCAAAAAGGGCAATGTCGCAGAGCTAAACAAACTGGAAAGGAGATTGAAGGATAAGATCTGGTCTGTCCGCCAGGCCGCGGCACGGGCATCAATAAAAATCTTTTCAGATGTCATATCGAGCAATCAGAAGGAATTCACCAAGGTCCTTGCTTCCTTCAATGAGATGCTGGGTGAACCGATGGCAAATACCATAGCAGGCACACATTCCGGCCAGGTTCAGATTGGTGAAAAATCTTTAACAGTGGGAGATCTGCGTTTAGACAGGGCATCAAGCAGGGATGATATACCTGCCTGCGTGATGACGGAATCCGGCTATCACATTTTGGAGACGTTAAGTATAGGCTACCTATTGAGACACTCCGTCTTGCTCCTGGGCCCTACGTCGACAGGGAAAAGCTTCTTGATTAAATGGCTCGCTCACGTGTTGGGCTATAAGCACCTCTCGTATTCCATCAACCCCTACACCTCCAAGTTTGAGATAATCGGCGGCATTAAACCCGACGGGGAAGGCAGATTTGTCTGGCAGGATGGCATTCTCTTGAATGCGGCGCGAGATGGTCTGTGGCTGACTCTGGAAGAGATAAACCTGGCATCTTCTGAAGTGGTCGAGATAATGAATGACTATCTCATTACGGGAAGGATATCCTACTCGGCAAACGGGGAGCAGAGGGAATTGTATCCTCATCCCGACTTCAGGCTCTTTGCCACAGGAAACCCGGAAAGTTACAGCCAGAGGCAGAAACTCTCGCAGGTATTTCTATCCAGGTTTAAGATCCTCTACCAAAAAGAACTCTCTGAAGAGGAACTGTCGCAGATATTAAGTTCCTTATTCGAGCTTACTTCCTCCTCTGCCCTTCCCATTGCCAGATTCCACACTACCTTACAGAATCAGGCAGACAGCCGCATCATCGGCAAGGCGGAAAAAGACCCGTATACATTTACCCTCAGGGACATAATAAGGCTGGGAAGGAGATTGGGACCGCTCCTGGTGAATAGATCAGCCGACAAGGAATACCTCAAAAAGTTTTTCCTGGAGTTCTTCAGTGTCTATATAGGCAGGTTGAGAGACAGTTCCGAAAGGGAGGCAGTGGTCAGTCTATTGGATGCGCATTTTGGTTTCAGGGCTGAGGGCCTGGACCTGGAAGAAGCGCTCATATCCGCCTCTCTGGACCTGAATTCCCTGCTTGCAGCCTTAACATCTTCAAAGGGAGATGAATTGATTCCCCGACATGACGCAGCAATTGTACCTACACCGACACAGAGGATAACCCTCTATCTCATCCTGAAAGCCCTTATAAATAACGAACCTCTTCTTGTGGCAGGAAATCCTGCCTCAGGAAAGACCACCATCATTAGATATTTAGCCAGTCAAAAAGAGACGGACCTCTACTATATCAACCTCTCCTCCGATACAGGACTGGAAGAACTTCTGGGCGGATATACTCAAGATAAAAAAGGGAAATGGCATTACAGGAAGGGCCTTCTGTTCAGGGCCATGGAGGAGGGAAGCTGGCTCCTCATAGATGAAGCGAATCTATCTCCCCTGTCCGAATACTTGAATACCCTCCTGGACTTTGGCTATGTTATTGATGGAGAGGAGAACGTGTGTCACGCCCATCCTAATTTCAGGATATTTCTCTCGATGAATCCTCCTTCCGTGCATCAATCACGAAACCTGCTGTCACCCGCCTTGAGGTCAAGGTTTACGGAGGTTTGGGTTGAGGAGTTGACTAATTTAGGAGAACTGGCCGGTTTAATAGATACCTGGAGTAGCTCACAAGGAGAGACACATGCGTCTCACAAAAAAAGGAAGGGAAAAAAGAGGAGAGATGCACGTGATGAAAAAATTTCCGCGGACAAAAAACCGGTAAAAACCGGCGCAAAAAAAGAGGGTGAAAAATTTGCATCCGACAAGCGATTTACCCATTATTCGACGTGAGCACCATGCTTCCAGCAGGTGAAATAGCTAAGCGTCTCTTTGACAGCGTGTTCCATATAGGGGAAAATGCCGTCATCGAAGAGGTTCGAATCGGCCTCGGCTATGTGGGGGTAAGGTTGGATGATCAGCGCATGGGGCTGGCGGCCATGTTGCTCCACGAGTTGTCGTCGGGCTGTTCCGTCTTTCCCGATGCCGGAAGATTGGCCGGATCAAAGACAACTTCTCTCCTCACCAACCTTATAGAAGGACGGGAACCCCTGGAAAAAGCATTAGGACTTGCCGCCGCGAACGCCGTTCTTTCTGCGGCATCTGGTGAAGATGAAAGAGACTCCCTCTCGATCATGAAATTAGTGCCTGAAGATCATGTGGCCATGGTCGGCCTCTTCACACCGATGGTTCCGAAGATAGAAGCAACGGGAGCGAAGCTCACCGTCATTGAACGAAATCCCGCCCGCCTGGCCGTTCTTGATAAAAAAGAAAGTGATAGAATATTGAAGGAATGCACTGTAGCTATTGTTACGGCAACGACTCTCCTGAACGATACCCTTGAAGAAGTTCTGAATGGCTTGGGTAATCCAAGGCATGTAGCCATCCTCGGCCCCTCGACTCCCCTCTGCCCGGAAATATTTCATGATACACCGGTCAACCACCTGGGAGGGGCCGCAGTGCGTGACACGAAAAAGGTCATGCAGATCATCTCCGAATGCGGCGGCACCCCGGCGATGCGCCCCTATCTCCGGTTCGTAAACCTGCTCGTCAAATAATAATGCAGTCAGGCAGATACATCTTTTTATTTGAAATAATGGAGCAGGAGGGTTAAATAGGAGCTCTCTTAGAAATCAGCGTTATCGACAAAGGATTAGACTATGCCTGATTACTCGACTTACCTCCGGCGGTTTCAAGCGGGCGAAAAGAGCCTGAACCCCTATCTCGATTATTTTGAAATAACCCTGGAAGAAGTGCGTGAAGGATATGCGCGTTTCCGGATGCCTTTCCGCCCGCAGTACCTGCAGGTGGGCGGCTTCTTACAGGGGGGGCTTATCGTGGCCCTGGCCGATGAAGCTATTGCCCATGCCGCCATGACGGTCATGGAACCTGCTTTCGGAATAACGACCGTTGAATTGAAATGTAATTTCCTGGCCCCGGTTAGGAACGGTGAACTGATTGCGGAGGCAAGCATTTTCAAGAAAGGGCGTACCTTAATTATCGGTGATTGTCTGGTCAAGGACGAAAATGACAGGGATGTGCTTCGCTGCACGGCAACATTCTTAATGTTTTCCGGGAACAAGGAACCTGAATAATGACCGGACATGCAATCCGTCTCTGCGAGGAAGGGGATATTGGAATAATCTACGAAATTATAAACGATGCTGCTCAGGCTTACAGAGGGATCATTCCAGCGGATCGCTGGAATGATCCTTATATGCCTATGGATGAACTCCGGCATGAAATCGAAGAAGGGGTTATATTCTGGGGCTACGAAGAGGACGGAAAGCTTCTTGGTGTTATGGGTATGCAGGACATCGGGGATGTAACGTTGATGAGACATGCATACGTGCGCACGGCCAGGAGAAGCCAGGGCATAGGTGGCAGGTTACTGTCTGAACTCCGGAAGAAAACGCCCCGTCCGATCCTGATTGGCACCTGGGCGGCGGCGGTCTGGGCGGTTCGTTTCTATGAGACGCATGGCTTTCGTCTGGTCTCTCCGGAAGAAAGGGATCGTTTATTGAAACGATACTGGTNNAATACCAGAACGTCAGATCGAAACATCCGTGGTTCTCGTCGAACGGCGGTCGTTCGATATGAGGGGGAAAAATACTTGATACCCATAGTGTCTATAGTTGGTCGATCGAATACCGGGAAGGGGGGTGCGCTCCCGCCGTTTACGATGAGTGCCGCGTTTTGGTGCCCTGGGAACCAATCCTTGCGATTGCAGGGTGTTCTTTACCCAGGTGTAACTCCTCTGACCTCCATCTTGTTTATACCACCCATAAAAATGCTTCACATTCCAGCCCCGGTGGCGGCCCTTGTCCCTGTCAACAAGCGATAGAACTTCATCCACGGAAGCCCGACGGGAAGATATCTGGGTTAAGCGCTTATCCAGTAGTCCCTCTAATCCATTCTCCTCATAACGATTAATGTAGCGCCGAAACGACCTGGAACATACTCCCAACAGCTGGCTGCCTCTTCCTGTGTCAAGCGACTCTCCGTCCAACCATAGTAAGCCTCTTCAAATCGCATCTTCCGGATCTCCTGCATCAACTCTGTCCGTCTCATCTGTCACCTCCAGAGTGACTTTTAAACCGGACAGATTATGTGCTACACCTCCGGGCAGTTTATTTGCTTCTAACAGATTTGTTCCTTCTCCT
>PLLV01000168.1 GCA_003142295.1 Syntrophaceae bacterium | reverse complement strand
GTGCTCCAGGTGCTCCAGGTGCTGCCGCTTCTTTCTTGGCAGGCTCAGGCGCTTTCTTCTCTGGTGCTGATGGGCAACCTACTAATGTAAACGTTACCGCCACAACGAAAAGAATTGATAAAATGATTGCAAACAGTTTCCTCATCGATTCTTACCTCCTTTGTAAAAAAGTTTCTGACGTTGGTAAATCAACCCGTTCCTTGATGCTGGGAAGATACTCCATATATTTTTACCTTGTCAAGATAAATCTTTCACTTCATGAAGACCTCTCCCGAACAGTTTGATCAGTAAAAATGGCTTCCACTTTTGCACTATCATATGATGCGTAGCCCGATTCGCACTGCAAAGAAAACTACGCGTTATAAGCCTGTAATATCCCCTTCTAAAAGCCATTCAGAAAAGTTAACTGAATCATAAATTAGTCAATAATTATGAACAATTATAGTGCATAGAAGTGCATCAATCACCCTGGTGGCACAGATAATGCTGTGTGCTTAGAAGTTTATGGCAAAAATTTGCACGAAGGATTTCAGAAATGGATTTCAATCTCACAAGCAGTCAGCAGATGTATGTGGATACGGTTAGAAGATTTGTCAGGTATGGGATCATACCAGAGGTTATGGAATTAGAAAAGAATCACACTTTCCCCTGGCAAATTATCCAGAAGGCCTGGAACCTCGGTATTTTGAATCTGAGCATACCTGAATCGGTTAAGGGATTTGAGGTTGATCCCGTTTCTACAGCTCTGATCATCAAAGAACTATCCTATGGGGATACGGGTATTTCAACGTCGGCGATGTGCAATGACCTGGCAAATATAGTTATTGCCCAGCATGGTACGGACGAACAGAAGACTCTTTTCTTAGGCCCCTTTGTCGAGAATCCCATAATGGCTTCTTTCTGCCTGACGGAACCAGGCGCCGGTTCCGACAACTCTGCCATGACGACGTATATCAAAAAGAGCCCCGATGGGACGTATGTCCTCAATGGCAGCAAGTGTTTCATCACCAATGCGTCCTATGCCTCACAGTTTACCGTTTTTTGTAAAGTCGGGAAGCCGACGGGGAACTTCATGGCCTGCTTAATAGTTCCCGCCCTGCCGGTACTTCCCTCCAATTCAGATCCGCATCTCGCCCTTGGCAAAGAGATAACTCTCCCCACAGGAGGAAAGATCATCATCGGCAAACCGGAAGACAAGCTGGGACAGCGTTTATCAAACACGGCTGCTGTCACCTTTGAGGACGTTGTCATCAATGACAATCAGATAATCGGTGATCGGAGGCAGGGCTTCAAGTATGTCATCGACGTTCTTGACTATGCGCGTCCCATGGTTGCGGCAATTGGTGTGGGTCTCGCCAGACGGGCATTGGATGTCACTTTGGAATACACAAGAGAGCGCAAGCAATTCGGGCAAAGAATTTGTGATTTGCCGGTTGCAAGAGAGACATTGGTGCAAATGTGGAAAAAGGTGGAACTTGCGGATATGGCGCTGATGAAAGCGGCTTTCAAGGTTCAGGAAAAAGCGGACGACAGGGGCATGTATGCCTCCCTCGCGAAGAATGCAGCCGCGGAGGCGGCTTTGTTCTGCGCCAACGAAGGCCTTCATCTTCACGGCGGATATGGTTTCATGTCAGAATATGAAATCTCGAAGCTGGCAAGGGATGCACACATCATTGACATTTACGAAGGTGTGCGGGAGGTCCAGAACATGATTATCGGAAGGGAGCTTATATGAGCGCACTCTATCTTCACGGTATGGGCCATTTTCACCCGGAGAATGTTATCACCAATAGATTTTTGGAAGAGATGGATATCGGGACAAATGAGACATGGATTATGGAGAGGGTCGGCATTCATACACGCCGCACTGTGCTCCCTTTGGACTATATAAAGGAGACGAAAAATAGAGACCCGAGAGAAGCTTTCGCGGCAGGTCTTTACAATAACGCGCAAACGGGCGCCTCTGCCGCACGGATGGCCATTGACCGTGCAGGACTCAAGAAGGAAGACATCGGGCTTGTCATCTCCGGCAGCTCCGCCGCGGATAATGTATCACCTGCGGAAGCCTCGACCGTAGCTGCAGAACTGGGAATCGATGTACCCTGCTTCGATGTGAATTCCGCCTGCACCAGTTTTGGTACGCAGGTGCATTTTGTCAGCCTCATGAGGCCCGAGGCGCTGCCGCCCTTTGTCCTCCTGGTCAATCCGGAAAATCTCACTCGCTGCGTGGACTACGCCGATCGAAAATCTGCGGTACTTTTCGGTGACGGCAGTTCCGCGGCCATTGTATCTGCCACGGTGCCGTCGCGTAAATTCTTCACGGCATGCGCTTATGAAACGAAACCATCAGACTGGGATAAGGTAGGGATACCCCGCATGGGTTACTTCCAGCAGGACGGGAACGCCGTGCAGGGCTTTGCCATTCGAAAGACAACAGAGTCTATTCGCATGCTGCAAAAGGCCTATTCCCTCAATGGCAATCGCTTCATCTTTATCGGTCATCAGGCCAATCTGGGTATGCTGCAAACTGTCTGCGAACGTTCTCAAATTACGGAAAATAATCATTGGCACAATGTGGAATTTTTTGGCAACACCGGCTGTTCCGGAGCGCCGGCCGTTCTGAGCCAACGCTGGAATGATCTTCGGCCGGGCGATCATGTGGCCATTGCCATTGTCGGGGCGGGATTGTCCTGGGTTCATATGATCTTACAGGTAAAGGAATAATCATGAAGTATGCTGAATTCAGAGAATGTCAGAGCTTCGGGCTGGAGGAACTCATCGCTTTTTCCTACGGGACCATGGTAGATGACCCGCCTGCAAATTTTGAGGCCCGTTTACCGGCGCCTCCCTTTCTCATGGTAGATCGGGTACTCTCATTTACTACTGTCGGCAGACAGGGTTCGATCGTAGCCGAACAGGATATCAAACTGGATGCCTGGTATTTTCAGTGCCACATGCCCGGGGACCCGGTTCAGCCGGGTTGCCTCTGTGTAGATGCAGTATGGCAACTTCTGGGTTTTTACTGCGTCTGGCGCGGCGCCTTAGGCGCCGGCAGGGCCCTGGGTTGCGGTGAGATTACTTTTAGCGGTCAAATTCGCCCCTACAACAAATGCGTCCGCTACGATATTGAAGTGAGACGCTTCGCCCAATTAAAGGACTCAGGGGCAAGCATTGCAATCGGAGACGGTAAAGTTTTTGTTGACAATGAACTGATTGCCCACATCAAAGATGCCCGTACTGGTGTTTTCAAAGGGATCATTTATCCCGACTATCCGAAACGATCCGTAAACTCGATCGGCGGCATCATGAGGAGTGGCTAATGAGCGAGAAACCTGTTGCCATTGTAACGGGCGGTGGAAGAGGAATAGGCGCGGCTTGTTGCCGGGCACTGTCCGGGGAAGGATTTCTGGTGGGTATTCACTACCGGAGCAGTGAGGAACAGGCAATATCTGTTCTTTCTGAGATTGGCGACGGTTTTCTTCTCCAGGCTGATCTGACAGATATCGATCAGGTGGAAGCCCTGGTCAACAAGGTTAAAGAGAAAGCGGGACATGTAGATGTCCTCGTCAATAATGCCGGACTATCTCTCAATGCCGATATCGTCAGCATGAAAATTGAGCAATTCGATGCCCAGCGTGCCTTGATGCGCGGAATATGGTACCTGACCAAACGAATTATCCGCCTCTTCATGCTTCGTCAGAGAGGAGGCCGCATCATCAATATATCCAGTGTCGTGGGACATACCGGCAATGCCGGCCAGATCCCCTACACCATGGAAAAGGCAGCCCTCGATGCTTTTACGAAGTCCCTATCGAAAGAACTGGCGGGAAGGAATATCCTCGTCAATTCCGTTGCCCCGGGATTCATTGAGACAGAGATGACACAAAATCTCACCGAAGAGGTGCAAAAGAGGATCCTCGACAATATTACCCTGGGCCGCATAGGACGCCCCGAGGAGGTGGCTGAGGTGGTGGCCTTTCTCGCAACAAGGGGATCCTATATATCGGGAAGTGTCATCCATGTGAATGGGGGGCTTTATGGCGGCTGATCGGGAAACGATGACGCGGATTCTAAATAGTGTTCCCCAGGAGCATCCCTTTCGCTTTATCGACGATATATTGGAGCTGGATGATGAGCACATTGTAGGCACTTACCGGTTTCGTGAGGATGAGTATTTTTATAAGGGACACTTCCCCGGCCAACCGATCACTCCGGGTGTCATTCTCATTGAAGCCATGGCACAGACGGGGGTTGTTGCCTTCGGCCTTTATCTTCACATGAGGCAGATGCATACAACCATGGAGGATGCAAAAAAGTTGACTACACTATTTACCCTTGCCGAAGGGGTGGAGTTTACGGGGGTCGTGCATCCCGGTGAGCGGGTGATCGTTAAAGGTCACAAGGTCTATTTTCGCATGGGAAATCTGAAAATGAAAGTTTCCATGGAAAGAGAAAATGGCGAGACGGTGAGTTTCGGTATACTTGCCGGGAGGGGAGTACCTTCCCTGATTTAGCACTTAATGTTTTCTATGGAGGTTTACTTTAGTTGAAAAGAAGAGTTGTCATAACCGGGATGGGGATAACAGCCCCCAATGCTCATGGTTTGGTTAATTTTGAAGAGGCCCTGCGGAAAGGCCGCTCCGGTATCCGGTTCTTTCCTGAACTTAAGGAATTGAACTTTTCCTGCCAGATAGGCGCTGCCCCTCAGGACTTTGACAATATCCGCAAGGGTTATTTTAATGAAGATACACTGATGTCGCTGAACGAAAACATCGGATACGCCGCTGTTTCTGCCGTAGACGCATGGACCGACGCAGGTTTCAACATGCCTGACATTCACGATGAGACTGTGGACTGGGATACAGGTGTGATTGTAGGCTCCGGAATCGGCGGCATGGATACAATTACAAACATTCTCGTGCCAATGGTCTCCCAAGGGAAAGTGCGCCGCATGGGAAGCCGGATAGTAGAGCAGGTCATGAATAGCGGACCAAGCGCAAGTATCGCCGGCCTGCTGGCCCTGGGAAATCAGGTGACTTCAAATTCATCTGCCTGCAGCACCGGTAATGAAGCTATTGTTGAAGGGATGTGGAGAATACGCAACGGTCTTGCGAAAAGGATTTTAGCCGGTGGTTCCGAAGGCTCATCCCCCTATATCTGGGCCGGATTCGACGCCATGCGCGTCATCTGCAGGAAATTTAATGATCACCCGGAAGCTGCTTCACGGCCCATGAGCGCCACGGCATGCGGTTTTATCCCCGGCTCGGGCGCCGGAGTTCTAGTCCTTGAAGACCTGGAATCCGCCCTGAAACGTGGGGCGAGGATTTATGCTGAAGTTCTCGGAGGCGCTGTCAATTGCGGAGGGCATCGCATGGGCGGCTCCATAACCGCGCCGAATCCCGAGGGCGTAAAACGATGCATTATAGCCGCCATATCTGACGCTTGTATTGTGCCGGGTGATATAGACGCGATTAACGGCCACTTAACGGCAACCTTTGCCGACCCTTATGAAGTGAAGAACTGGTCTCAAGCCCTCGAGCGCGGCCCCGCGAATTTTCCCTACATCAATTCCACAAAATCTATGGTGGGGCACTGTTTAGGCGCAGCGGGCGCCATAGAAAGCGTTGCCGTCGTACTGCAATTATACAAGGGGTTCCTCCATCCTTCCGTCAATTGTGAGGATATACACCCCGATATTGCTGAATTTGAAGATAAGGTGCCGCACAAGTGCATGGACTATCCTGAATTAAATATTATCGCCAAAGCCGGTTTTGGCTTCGGCGATGTTAACAGCTGTTTAATCTTTAAGAGATGGAATAATAATCAAAGGAGCTATTAAGAAATGGATGAACAGACAATCTTTAACAAAATGATCGATATCCTCAGGGCCTACACAAAGGACCCGAGCCTGTTAGACAAGGCGACAAAGGATACCCACATTCTGAATGACCTGAAGGTTAATTCCGCCAGGCTCGTAGATGTCATTATAAAATGTGAAGACACCTTCGGCATCACCGTCGAAGATGACGAGGCCGATAAGATCGGGACAGTCGGAGATGCCGTGGCTATCATCAAAGCCAAATTAGGATAAGGTCAGTTATGAAGAAGAAGTTGATGATCCAGGGACCGCTGCTGATCCAATACATCATCGGTCAGATTGCTGTTTTTGCCGTTGCCCCGCTTTATTTTGCGGTCTTATGGCTCATGGGCTACCGGGTGAGGAATATAATGAAGATCAGACAGGAGTGCTCCCGTTATTTCAGGAACAACGAAGGGCCGTGGATCATCTGCGCGAATCACCTCACCATGATAGATTCCATGATCATTATATATGCGACCTTTTCTTTCACCCGTCATTTACTGCATTATCGTGAGCTGCCGTGGAATTTGCCGGAAAGAAACAATTTCCAGCGGAATATCTTCACGGCAGTTATGTGCTACCTGGCCAAGTGCATCCCCATCAATCGGGGCGGCAATCGTGAAGGGATGAAAAAAACCCTTAATAAATGCACATCCCTTCTGGAATGGAAACAGCCTTTACTGATTTTTCCGGAAGGAGGGCGCTCCCGGACCGGCCGAGTAAATACCGAGAATTTTTCCTACGGCGTGGGCCGGTTCATCAAAGATTTTGAAAACTGCAAGGTAATGTGTATCTATCTGCGAGGTGATAGCCAGCATGCTTACGGCTTTATTCCCAGATTTGGCGAGCGTTTTACGGTGAATGTGGAAGTCTTCCAGCCGGAACTGACAAAGGAAAACGGACTCAGGGCTCAGCGCCACTATGCAGAGCAGATTATCAAACACATGGCACAAATGGAGAAAGGTTATTTTGATTCTCATAGGCAACGATATTGTGGATCTGACCGATCCGCAAAATATGGGGAAGAGTCGGGATACGCGATTCATTAACCGCGTCTTCACACTCCATGAACAAGAATTAATATCCCGTGCTGAAAACCAGGACGCCGTCTTGTGGGCGCTCTGGGCCGGCAAGGAGGCGGCATACAAGCTTGTCAAAAAGCATGACCCTTCTGCCACTTCCGTCCCCCGGTTATATAAAGTCAGTCTGGATAGCGCGGAAGGATCAGTTGGACTTTCTCCTGGAAGCAATGCCCTTACAGGATTCGTCGATACGCCATATGGCAGAATTCAGATCAAGATTTTCATAACTTCCGATTATGTCCATTGTATCGGAACTACGTCAGCACTGGATGAGATGGATGCACTCGTTTGGCATGTAGACCGCATCAGCCCCGATTCACAAGCCTCGCCTGATTACGAATCAGCTTTTGTGCGTAAAGCCCTTAAGCTGCGTCTCTCAATATATTTTGATGAATGTACGGAAGATATTGAAATCAGGCGGGTGAACAGTTCTTATGGTTTGGGACCGCCATTTGTCTGCATAAACGGCGAGCAGGCAGCGATTGATATCAGCCTCAGTCATGACGGCCTCCTTGCAGCCTATGCCTTTGCTACAACCGCAAGCAACGATCCCCTGACAGAGAGCAGGGGGTATCAAGAATGGGCCCTCCAGTAAATCAAGGCACGCAACATCTCATTATATCCTCTGCCTGGGGTAAGCTTTAACTACGCAGGCGTTCTCTCAGAAATTTATCTTCTATGAGATTGGCAACACCATGGATGTCATCGATATCCAGGCAGGGGACCCCTCTATCTACGGGATGGTCACTCGCAACGGCCATGAGATTATCTTCCGCGGAACAGATGGGGTCGTGCTTCATTCCCGATCGGACTACTTCAATTTTTGGATGGGGATTTCCTTTAAAACCTTCGGAAAGGATGATGTCGACATCCCGTATATAGCGATCCCTCAATTCTGACAATTCATAGTCTTTGCTTACATCTTCAATAACGGCGATCCGATGGGGCGATGCAATGACCGTGAGGCGTGCACCCGCCTCTTTATGCCGCCAGCTGTCTTTGCCCTCGTGGTCTATGTCAAAGCCGTGGATGTTGTGTTTGATCGTAGCTACCCGATAGCCCCTTCGCCTTAACTCCGGTATCAATTTTTCGATCAATGTCGTCTTCCCGGTATTCGATCTACCAACTATAGACACTATGGGTATCAAGTCTTTTCCCCCATCCTGTAGGACAACCGCCGTTCCGCAAGAACCACGGATGTTTCGATCTGACGTTCTGGTATTGACCAGTATTGTTTCAGTAAGCGATCCTTTTCTTCCGGAGAGACCAGACGAAAGCCATGCGCCTCATAGAAACGAACCGCCCATACGGCTGCTGCCCAGGTGCCAATCAAGATCGGACGCGGCGTTTTCTTCAGAGGCTTCAAGTTCATCTAAAACGTCATTATATTCACAGACCACATCTTCGGTGATGGTATTTGCATCGGCACCATTGATCAGGGTCAGGATATAAACAGTCCCTTCTTTCATCAATTCCATAGTGGCCATAAGTCAGCTCCCCTTCCGGTTATATATACAAAGCGTTTTCACAATTGGTTATTCGATTAATGAAATTTCCTTACCATCATATATCTTCGTCAATAATCAGCACTTCATGCTGTTCTTCGGTTTGTCTTTGAGATTCCTGTACGTGTGCTTTTTTGCATTCCGTGCAGAAACTGTTTTCGTTTATCATCCCCGTACAGGAGCTGCCGTTGCAGAATATTTTTTGAGATTGCGCACCTTGCAAACCGGATTTTTTTGAAAAGCGGGTGCTGCGTTGGAGCCGGGATCATTCCCCCCTTTGATCCCTCCCGAGACAATCTGGTATTTATCTCTATCTTTGAAGCGGTTGCGGTACACTGCATCATATTTCTTTTTCCTGGTGGGATCGGCCAGAATCTCGTGGGCCTCATGAATCAACCTGAATTTGTCCGCATTACCCGTTTTCTTATTGTCGGGATGATATTTGGTCACAAGTCTTTTATAAGCACCGTCTATGACCTCAAGCTCCGCTCCGGGGATAACCTGCAATACCTCGTAATAGTCTTTCCAATCTATCTGCCAAGGATATTTCATATCCGGAGCATCTTCACAATACGCCTAAACCCCGGGGATAACTGGCTCTCCCCGGCAATCCTATATTAGTTAAGTGAAACCTTTTTTAAGTATGAAAAGCATAGGGGATGCGGTCTTGCATGTCAATACTATTTGACTACAAAATATGGGAGGTGCATTAGGTGCACAGACAACTATATTGATATTTTCGATCCTTTCTGTTAAATATTCAATGCTAAGGGAATCTCGAATGCAATAAGGAGGAGTTTCATTGGATGACAGCTTGATTTCTTATTACATCAAGAAAATGAATAAACTTAGAAGGGTCTTGAATGAAGTCTTTTACGGAATGACGATTCATGAGATGGACCTGGTACTGAAAAAAGAGAAAGGGTCTATAAATAATCTCTTTATGCTTATTGTTTTTGGTGACCTCATCGGTCTGCCTCTCCTTCCATCCTACTACTCGATGAGGCTTCTGCCTTATACGCTGCCCATTATTAAAATATGGAAAAGGTCCATTCTGAGAGAAAAGGATCTGACCGATTTTGTATCTCAGGATATCTGATAAGTGCTTATCCTCAAAGTCAGAAACGCTCTCCCGCTTTGCGAAGAAGGAGTTCCCAGTCCTCGTTGACCATTTCCTGAATCTGGTCCAGGTCTTTGTCGGAAAGATGCCTGAACCGCCCCTGGAGTTTGAAATACTCCCTCACTAAGTATTCTTTGGGTTTGTAATTGATGGTATATTTAAATCCCTCCTCCACTTCGTAGAGCGGAAAGATATTCGTCTGTACGGCCATACGGGCAATCTTGACGGACATCTCCGAGGGGATGCGCCAGCCGGTCGGGCAGCTTGCATAAATATGGATGAATCTGGAACCCTTAAGTCCCTTGGCTTTCTGAACCTTCCGGACGAGATCTTCAGGGAAAGCGATATTTGCGGTGGCGGCATAAGGGATGCGGTGGGCAACGAGCGCCTCAACGATGTTCTTTTTCCGCATCTTCTTCCATTCCTTGCCGGGTGTGGTCGTGGTCCAGGCGCCGTATGGGGTTGACGAGCTGCGCTGTACACCTGTATTCATGTATGCCTCGTTGTCATAGCAGACATAGATAAAATCCTCATTCCGCTCTACAGCGCCGCTTAAGGCCTGGAATCCGATGTCGAAGGTGCCACCGTCACCCGCCCAGGTAACAACGGTGGTTTCTACATCTCCCTTCATATCGAGGGCGGCCCGGACGCCGCTTGCAACGGCCCCGCCGGTCTCAAAGGCGGAATGAATGACCGGAACCTTCAGGGTTGACTGCGGATAGGCCCCGGCGATGATGGACCAGCAACACGCAGGGAGTACCACGATTGTCTTTTCCCCCAAGGCCTTAAGCATGAACCGCATGGCAATGGCTGCACCGCATCCGGGACAGCCTACGTGACCCGAGTACATATATTCCTGATCGGGTGTGTCTAATTGCATTGTTTACCTCTTATCATGTTATGTCATACCGCACTTGATGCGGCATCCAGTCTTTTTCCCCTGGCTCCCCACTTCCGAGACTGTGTTGTAATCCCTATTTGTCATTGCGAGCGAACGAAGTAAGCGTTGCAATCTCTATACTTTCATTGGCATATGCGATTGCTTCAGTCGTTTCACTCCTTCGCAATGACGTTGCGACACAGTCTATCCGCAGGGACAGCGCCTAAATTCCCATCCAGATACTTTCTCTTTCCGGGAATGCGGTATTTTTGGTCTTCCAGTAGATCTCCTCCAACAGCTCCACCGTAACATCGAGACCGCCGATCCCGGCTATGTAGCCGAACACCGGGGGATGTCCGGGAAAGTTGCATAATGCGGCACGCACCTCCTGGGCAAAGATGCCGCTCGCCCCGAAAGAAAAGTTCCGGTCGATGACGGCTATTTTTTTTGCATGTGAAACGGCTTCACGAACCATCGCAACCGGGAAGGGGCGGAACAACTTCATCTTAAGGATACCGACCTTCTCTCCTTTAGCCCGCAGACTCTGAAGCACAAGACGACATGTACTGGTAACCGTGCCGGAGGTTACTAAGATGATTTCCGCATCGTCGCAGTAAATAGCCTCCACGGGACCGTAACGGCGTTGGAAGATTCCGTAAAATTCTTCCTGAATCTTGTCAAGACAAACGAGAGACTCCTCCATGGCCCCGGCGATGTCATAGCGCATTTTCATATAGGCGCCGGGCGGTACAAACTGGCCGAAGGCGCAGGGGTTTTTTGTATCTACCTGAAACCGCGGCTGGTACTGGGGAAGAAAACGGTCCACCTCTGCCTCGGTGGGTACGTCAACAGACTCATAGGTGTGGGAGAGGTAGAAGGCATCGAGCACCACCATCACGGGTAGGTATACACGCTCCGCGAGACGATACGCCTGGAGCATTGAATCTAAAACCTCTTGACCATCTTCGCAATACATCTGTATCCATCCAGTATCCCGCTGGGCTAGACTGTCGGTCTGATCAGTCCAGATGTTCCATCCGGGTGCAAGTGCACGGTTTACTTCGGCCATTACGATCGGAAGCCGTGCACCGGAGGTCCAGTGCAGGAGTTCATGCATCAGGGCAAGGCCCTGTGATGCGGTAGCGGTGAATGTCCGCACTCCGCAGCTCTGTGCTCCGATCAGAGCGGCCAGTGCGGAATGTTCGCTTTCAACGCGAAGGAATCGTGCATTCATGGTTCCGTTGGCGCAGTATTCGGAGAGAATTTCCACAATATGGGTCTGGGGTGTAATGGGATATGCGGAAATCACCTGAACCCTAGCCAGACGGACTGCTTCGGCAACGGAGTGGCTTCCTTCAATGACCCGTTTCATAGCTCCTCCTTCAGGGTCATGGCGTTGCGAGGGCACTCCACAACGCAGAGCCCGCACCCCTTGCAGTAGTCATAGTTAATGCGTCTATCCTGGCGGTCCTTTTCCCGGATCACCGCGATATCCGGACAGAACATATAGCAGTTATCGCACTGGTTGCAGATTCCACAGTTGAAGCAGCGATCGGCTTCACGGATTGCCAGATTAGTTGAAATTTTAAGGTCGATTTCTTCAAAGGATCTGAGACGTTCCTCTCTTAAAAGGCGAGGCTGCGTAATCCTCGGCTGGAACTGGAAATGATCAGTATTGATCTCCTCGTAGTTGACAATATGAGAATTTCTTGAGCGGCGATCTCCTCCCATGTACACTTCCATGGAGAGTGATGGTCCCTCTCCCACCAGGCATGCTTGAATTTTCGGCACGATCGCCTCGATACCGTCCTGAAAGAGGACATCAAGTGCCATCGCTGCCTGTTTTCCGGAAGCAACTGCATGCACAACGCTCTTTGTCTCGTTTGTCAGATCCCCCCCGAAAACCAAGGCAGGCCCCTTATCAGGATAGACCAGAAGGGCATTCGTCAGCGCCAGGGATGTTCCTAGTTTTTCGGCGGGATTAAGCCAGTTTCCGGCAGGCTCCGCACCGGTTGCCTTGAAAACATGCTGGACACGAAGTTCACGGGTTTTTCTTTCATCAGGAAGGACATGGGCCCTTCCACCGCTGTCTTCGCCGGAGATTTTCATCTCCTGCAATGTCAGAATACAATGCCCGTCTTCCTCTGTAATCTTTACCGGTGCAACAAGCTCTCTGAGCTCCACGCCCTCTTCGAGGGCCATCTGAACTTTTTCCTCAAAAGCAGGCATGTCACAACGCCTACGCCGGTATAAAATCAAGGCCGTCCCACCAAGGCGGACGATACTACGCGCCACGTCGATTGCCGTATTTCCGCCACCGATGACGGCCGAAAGACCACTTGGCGAAATCGATTCGCCGCGTCGAATTCGCTTCAGGAATTCCAGTCCATTTTCTACAGCACTTATTCCCTCGCCAGGAATACCGATCTCTACAGTACGGGGATGCCCGCAGCCAATGAAGACGGCATTGTAGTGGTTCCTGGCATCCTGTAGGAATTTTTTGTCAATCTGTTGTCCTGTGCGAATGTAAACACCCTGGGATTCGATCTGGGCGATCTCATTTCTAAGGGTGGGGAGGGGAAGACGGTAAAGGGGAATTCCCCAGCGTAGGATTCCACCCGGTTCCGGCATGGCCTCAAAGACATCGCAGGAATACCCTAACTGCACCAGAAAATAAGCGGTGGCAATACCCGCTGGCCCTGCTCCCACCACCGCTATCTTTTGTTTTTTAGCGGTCAGTCGCGGGAGGGTGGGCTTTAGATCATAACGGCTTGCCGTCTCTGCGAGAAACCGCTCAACGGTATGGATGGCTATGGCTTCATCAAACTCCCTGCGATTGCACAATTGCTCGCAAGGATGAGGGCAAATCCGGCCACATACACCCGGGAAAGGATTTTCCCTGATAATAGTCTCCCATGCCTCCTTGAACATTCCCTGGGCAGTTAGCATCTCGATCCTGGCAATGTCTTCACCTGCCGGGCAGGCTGTACTGCACGGGGATGTTTTTTCATCATACAGAGGCTTGAGAAAACGCCACGATCCGGTCTTGTTGCTTTCCGTGGACATGGAGGAACAGGGTATCAATAGGGGGATCGTGTTCTCCGCCTCATTCATAATTTATTCCTTTACATTCAGTTCATGCGATTCGATCAGTCCCGGAAGCTGCACCTCCCCGTAAGCATCTTCCGCAGCCGATATATTCCCCTCTGAAGTGTCGGGGATCTCTTCCCGGATAACCTCACGGATGGCATCCAGTGGAGGCATACCCATCATGCGTGCTAAAGCCCCTATCATGGCTGTATTGACAATGGGATGTGTGCGCGTCCCCAGTTGATGTCTTAAGGCAATCCGATTCGCATCTACGAAGGCCAGGCGGTAGCCGATAAAAGGTTTTATGTCGGCGGGGGCGACGGGGATGTTGATCAGGATCCAGCCGCCAGGCTTGAGTCCCCGTGTGACGGTGACTCCATGAAGAAGGGTCCGATCCTGGACTACGACGTGATCAGGGTAATATACATTTGTCCTGAGCAGAATCTTTTCTTTGTTGAGACGGACATAGGCTTCTACAGGAGCCCCGCGCCTCTCGACGCCGAAAAACGGAAAGCTTTGAACCTGGTACCCGGCTCGGAAGAATGCCTTGGCAAGCAGGATTGTTGCCACCACCGTCCCCTGACCACCACGCCCGTGAAAACGGATTTCAAGCATAGTCAACTGCCCGTCCTCTTTATACCTTGCTCCAGACCACAGCAATTGCCCTGGCCGGCTTTTCGTCCAGAGATCGCCAAGAGTGATTTATATCCGATTCGAAGTAGATCGTATCACCCGGTTCGAGTATTTCCACCCGATCGTCTGTGCGGAATTCGAGTCTTCCTTCGAGGACAAAAATGAATTCTTCCCCTTCATGATTTGTAAATACCATGTCGCCCGTATCTAAAGGCTGAAATTCGACCAGAAGCGGTTCCATATGCTTGTCTGCTTTATGTGTCTCAAGAGATTCATAGATATAATCGACCTCTCCCTCGTGATGGTGCGGCCGACGTTTTATCCTGGTTCTTTCCCCGCTCCGGGTGACTGATATTTTCATGCCGGTTGCTTCCTCCTCAAAAAAAGAGGCCATGCCCACATTGAATGCCTTCGCCAGTTTAAGGAGTGTTGCTACAGGGGGTACCACATCGCCATTCTCAATCTCGGCTAAAACGGATTTGGGGATTCCGGTTCTGGCTGCCAGATCCTGAAGGGTGATCTGCTTTTTATGGCGGAATTCTTTCACGGCACGTCCGATTCTCAACCCTTCGACGGCTGTGTTTTTATCTTCATTTTGTATCATATCTTCACCTCGGTGGCAGTTATATCCTGATGAAAAAATTCTGCTCTTCCTCTCATGCTGCGCTCAGGGTTTCACTGCAATGACTAAGTGTTATCATGCAACGTTTTGAAGGCAACTTGGTATTGCATTTATAAAGAAATCAATATCTACTGAAATAAGTATAAGGTATGATAACCCTGTGTGTCAAGGAGAAGGAACAAAT
>PLLV01000037.1 GCA_003142295.1 Syntrophaceae bacterium | reverse complement strand
CCCTAGACGACCTTCACACGCATTATTTGAGAAACAATGAGCAAATCAAAAAAACAGCTTTTCCCTTGTTCAGAAAAGCTCTGGAGGGTATTCCCATTTGGATCACAACGGCTCAGTCGCCGCAATCTATTCCGATGCTACCGGATCTTTTCGACATCCTCGTCATTGACGAGGCAACACAATGCACGGTTACAAATATACTTCCGTTGATCTACAGAGCCAAGCGAATAGCGGTTATTGGAGATCCAAAACAACTGCCCGCAATCCCAAACATCGGCCCAGCAGCAGAATCCGCTCTCGCCGCCAAGTNNCAAGGCTGCTGTTCGTTGCCTTCCGGGAGGCAGACACGACGTCATCGCGCTCCAAGAACACTACCGCAGCCACCCGCTCATTATCGGTTTCTCTAACCGTCACGTCTACCAGACGGCTCTTAAAATTCGAACTGACCCTGCACATCTTGGAAGCCTGCCCTTTGGCAGTTCCGTTCATGGTTTGCACATAAGCGGACACTGCACACGAGGCCAGTTCAATTCAAGTTGGCAGAACCCACCGGAGGCAGATGCGGTCTGCGATCTCGTGAAACGCTTGCGGCAATCCCCTGATGCACGTTCACGCTCTCTCGGAATCGTCACGCCATTTCGTGCGCAGATGGACGCAATAACTGCTCGACTAGAGTCACATCAGCTCAGCGACGACATCAGAGTTGGCACCGCTCATACTTTCCAGGGAGATGAGCGGGATATAATGATTTTTAGCCCCGTTGTCGCCCGTGGCATCGGTCCGGGCACGGCCCGTTGGGTGGAGGATCCACCAAACCTGATAAATGTTGCTGTCACTCGTGCAAGGCTAGCGCTTTTTGTTGTCGCTGACTTTGATATATGCCGCAGACAGGCAGGTATTCTCGGCGATGTTGCCAAATATGTTGACACAGTTGAGAAACTGCGAAAGACAAGTAAAGATGAGTTGGAGCTGTTCAGTTTGATGGTTGTCCAAGGGTGGACCCCCCGTGTCCATCATGTCGAGAGGGATATCGAGATCGATTTTGTCCTAACACACGAGGGTAAACGTTTGGCGATAGAAATTGATGGTCCGCAGCATGAGAATACCATCGAGCAGGACAAAGCACGTGATACATTCCTTCGCGGCAGGGGCTATGATGTTCTTCGCATTCCGGGGAGAGCTGTGCGCGAGACGCCTTCCCTTGTAATCAAACAGATTGGTGATCGCACCGGACTACCAGTGTAAAAAGAGAATCCAACCATCGGCTGCAGCGGATGACGTTCCGNNTATAATGGGGATTGCTATGGACATACCTGACAGTATAAAGCTTGGAATTACAGTAGTAAGTGGAATCATCGCCTTATGGCAAATCAAGGCACGTCTAAATATTCAGAAAATACTTCAGCAAGAATCTTTCAATTTACATTCATCCGTTGCATTGGTTTTGGGAAATTGCCAAATTGCGAGAGATCAAATCATAAACAATCAAATACCCAACGCCATAGCAACTGCCGGACAGGCGGAGGGTGGTACTCAAATGCTTTTAAAACAAACCGTGAAACTTATTTGCCATTATCATAATCCTACAGACTCAGATATCGATGAATGGATTAAACGAGGTAAAATTAACCAACAGTATAAACCTATGTTTCTGTCTCATTCGGAAAAAAACAGAGGGTGCCTGCCCTCAATATATAAAATAATAGTTAGAAAATTATTTTGATTTCTAACCACTTAATCCAGCGGCAGCAAGAAGCTGTCCGCCCAAGTAAATTGCTACTGGTCGTGCAGCCCTTTGCTACCACTGACTATGGCATTAGGCTGATAAAGGAAGAAAGGTATATGTCTGTTGGTGTGCTCATTTTCGAAGGTATGAAGGTTGGTTTTCTGCCTGGTGATTTTCAGATCAGCGTAGATGAGTCTGGATCATTCAAATCACGTGCGATCTTATCTACAGCATATAATGTTCTTCCTATATGGCTAAGGGTGGCACGTGACAACTTAAGTCAGGCCAAGACTGCGTCTGATAATATAAGTAAAAAGTGGGATGACTTAGATGAAAATGGGCGCAAGGAGCTTCTGATCTCGGAACTAGAGGCATCGCTGCAGGTATTCGTTTCTTGTGGAATTGTATTGGATGCTCTTTACGATCAACTGCGTCCATATGCAAATATATCAGATACTGATCGAAAAAAATGGCGCGAAAATAAAATAGGAAGAGGAAAACAAATAGCGGAAGTTATTAGAAGGGTCTACAAGCTCGACAACAATGTATTTAAGCACTTTAAGCAGAATATCTCAGAGATAGTTAAATATAGAGATTTAGCGGTTCATCCCTCTCATGATCTAAAAAATGCATGTGATCGACCAGATATCCCCGTCGGTGTCGATTGGAAATTTGCAATGTATCGTTTTGCCAATAGCGAGCGATGCTATGTAGCAACCACCGAAATGATTCGATACCTTTATACAAAAAGATGTGATGAAAAGAGAGTGGTTGAACTAATGGAAATTGTTTTTAAAGCTCTCCGTGAATTAAAGGTTGTTAAATAAAAAAGCCTAACAACGCCATTAACTCCGACAGCAAAAAGCGTCGCTCCTTCGTCGTGCCACTTTTGCTGTCGGTTATGTCATAACATTCGCTCAAGAAAAAAATGAAATGACTCGTACCCCATGATATAATTCCTGCAATATAATATTGTCGGAGGCTTTCAAAGATGATCAGAGAATTCAATGTGATAATAGAAAGGGATGAAGACGGCTATTTTGTTGCCTCTGTCCCCGAGCTGCGAGGATGTCATACACAAGCTAAATCCCATGATGTGCTAATGAAGCGAGTGAAAGAAACTATACAACTCTGTCTTGAGGTTGAGGAACCCGTATCAAATGAATTCATTGGCATTCAACGTGTGGCCGTCTCCTCATGAATAGATTTCCTTCTTCACTCCAACGAGGTAGATAGCTAAACTGGATACCATGACGGTAAAAGAAATACGTGCGCGATTGCAGAAACTTGGGGATAAGCAAAAAGCGCAGTCCCTGCAGGGA
>PLLV01000221.1 GCA_003142295.1 Syntrophaceae bacterium | reverse complement strand
GGAAAGGTTGCAAGAGGGGATACTATGCCCTCGGAGGTGCGCATGAGAAATTTTGGAGTTGGCAAGAATCTGGACAACCTCGTTATCCGGAAGATGGCCGAGCATGTGAGTGCCGCACGGGGTAATGGCACAGCATCGGAGAATAAGATTGTTTCCGCTTTGCATGATCTTGCCGGTTTCATGCGTTCCGAGTACCAGATCAGAGACCTGGAAAAAGTAACGCAGGAACAGTATGCGGCATATGCTCATAATCTGCGGATGGAATTAGAGAATGGAGAGAAAGAATCGTCAACGACGTCGAGTTATATCTCCGCGATCAACTCTGTCTTCGAAGTTTACGGCAACAATAATTACATTTCCGCAAAGGAATATGGAATTGCGAGAGGACATCGCTACGACAATATCAACAAGTCAGTCTCGAATGAGGTGTATCGAACGGTCTTGAACGAACTGAGGGAGCGGTTTGTGGATACGGCCGATATACGATACCAGGCATTGGCGCATTCGATCCGGTTGGAAAGAGAAGGCGGATTGCGGTTTCGCGAAAGCACTCAGATCAAAATCGAGCGTAAAGACTTCTCTGATATCACAGTACGGCTGGAGCGTGGTGACGGCGTGAAGAACGGTCAGCCGCGCACGTTCACGGTCCGTGATATTTCCGCATTTCAGCATGCTCAAGAGTTTGTGCGTGAACATGCCGGCTGGTTCACGAGAGGATCGTTGATACCCTCCAACATGAATTACAGTCAGTACCGGAATTTCGCTTACAACGTTCTGCGCAGCATCAACGAGAGTATAGGATCCACGAGGTGGTTTCATGCGTTCAGGCACTCGTTTGCTCATGAAAGCTATACTTCGAAATGGGAAGAAATGACAGGGCGTGAAGTAAAGTGTCCCGTTGAGGTTGGAAAGTTCGGCAATGAGTGGCGGGAATATGCAGCGTCTGAAACCGGTCTCTCGAAAGAACAAGTCAGAGAGTTGGACAAGCAGATACGTCTCGCCGTCGGCGAGGAACTTGGGCATCACCGGATCGACATCACAAATGCCTACCTCGGAGGTCATCATGACAGATAATTTGGCGCTGATAGATGACCCAGGATTAAGTTTTTCCCCCATTCTAACAGCCGGGTGTTGCCAGGCGATGAGACTTTGTTGTTTCGAGACATTGTCAACCGCTCCAATGCCTTCAAATGAAGCGTATCAATAAGGACGGCATCCTCTTGGTAATTTTTTTGAAAAAGGATTTATGAATTGAATTTTAACGACAGACATGATACCCCCCCATACAAAGGGGGTGATTTTATGGGTGGGTCATACCATTACGATAAATCCAAAGGGCGTTGGCTCGTTTCTGTATACTGGAACAAGACGCGTTATCGAATCTTCAAATACAACGGCGAGCCTATTTACCATGAGAAAACGGCTCAGAAGCTGCTCAACAAGATCAGGGCGGAAATTGATGATAGCTTATTCACTCCAGCGTCTTATTTTCCTGACTCACCGTTATCAATTAAGGTCTTTTCCGAGCAATGGCTCAAGGCCTCTACTGTTTGCAAGGCTACGAAATCTAATTACCGGAAGTGCATCAGGAAAGCAATTAACCATCTCGGCGCGGATTTTGACATTCGTCATTTCACATATTCAAAGCTCTCCATATTATCCAATGACCTGGCGCTCGCGCCCAAGGGCAAGTACAACGTCCTCAACACCATCAAGACCATGTTGAACCATGCTTTCCGGGATGAGGTGATCCGCAAAGTCCCGCCCTTCCCGAAACTCTCCATTGGCATGCCTGACGAGATAAAGTATCTATCGAGGGAGAAGCAAAAAAGCGTCCTGCAGGCGATTCCCGAGAGGCACAGAGGCGTTTATGAGTTCGGGATGATTTACGGCTTACGGGTCGGCGAACTCAGGGCTTTGCAGAAGGACTGCATTGAGAACGGCATCCTGATAATCAAGCGGTCATTCTCGGACTTCGAATTACGGGAAACGACCAAAACAGGCCAGATAAGGCGATACGTCCTCACGCCACGAGCGGTCGCTATTCTCGAAAAGCAAAAAGTCATTTACCCGTTCTCGCCATTTCTATTTCCCTCCGACTGGGGTAGGGCGTACTCAGGAAGATATGGCATGAAGCCTGTCAAAAGGTCGGCGTGAAGATAGACCTCAAAAACGCTATCCGTCATTCGCTCGGCTGCCAGCTTCTTGATGAGGGCATTGAAATGGAGCTGGTCCGCGATATTTACGGCCACACTTCAACGCAGACGACAAGGCGGTATGCGCGGAGATCCCCGGAGAGGATCGCGGAAGTTCTGCTGCTGCGGGAAGCTGGTGACCAACTGGTGACTAAAAATGACGCATCGAAGTAGCGAAATCATTAAGGAAATATGGTCGGGGCGGGAGGATTTGAACCTCCGACATCCGGCTCCCAAAGCCGGCGCGCTACCGGGCTGCGCTACGCCCCGTCTTTTAGTCATATCTTACACGAAAAAATCTTCCGCCTGTAAGCCTCCTTGAATTTAAGAACCGCCTGGGCTCTATGGCTGATGCGGTTTTTAATCTCCGGTGGAATCTGCGCTACCGTCAATCCCAGATCAGGCAGAAAAAAAACCGGGTCATAGCCAAAGCCTCCGTCGCCTTGAGGCTTATCATGTATTATTCCCTCAAGACGTCCCTCAAAGGACATATATTTACCATCCGGGAAATAGAGAACAAGCACACATCTGAAAGCCGCTCCCCTTCTTTCGATGGGGACGCCCTCCGAGCTGAGAAGGAGCTTCTTTATATTGCTGCTGTCTGTTGCACCTTCTCCCGAATACCTCGATGAATAAACACCTGGTTCCCCGTTCAGATACTCCACTTCCAATCCGGAATCGTCGGCAAGAACAATTTCACCGGTATGTTCCGAGATAGCCTTTGCTTTTTTCAGGGCATTTTCAAAAAATGACGCGCCGTCTTCTTCTACATCAGGAACGTCTTTATAATCGATGAGAGAACGGATGTCTATGCCCAAGTCTTCAAGCATAGCTCTAATTTCTCTTATTTTCCCCCGGTTCTTAGTTGCCAGGATAATTCGCCTCAGGTTAATTTACCCAACACCTCCACCTGCTTTTTTGTAATCTCCGCTATGCCTTGGGAGGCAATATCAGTCATTTTGTTGAGGAGATCACGCTCAAAAGGAACCTCTTCCGCTGTGCCCTGAATCTCTATGAAGAGCCCCTTCCCCGTCATTACGAAGTTCATATCTACATGAGCCTTGGAATCCTCTTCATAATCCAGATCGAGGTATATGTGATTATCCACAACACCAATACTGACAGCGGCGACATAATCTTCCACAGGAACTCTGTCCACTATTCCCTGTTGTTGCATTTTTCTGAAAAGATCAACCAAGGCGACAAAACCACCGGTAATGGAGGCGCTCCTTGTGCCCCCATCAGCCTGGATCACATCGCAATCAATGTAAATTGTTTTTTCGCCGAACACGTCCAATGAGGTTACGGACCGAAGAGATCTTCCGATCAACCTCTGGATTTCATAGGTCCTCCCGCCTACCCTGCCCCTCGTTGACTCCCGAGGAGTACGACTATGAGTAGACGTGGGAAGCATGGAATATTCCGCAGTCAGCCAGCCTTTGCCGGAATTTTTCAAGAATGCGGGTACACTCTCCTCGACAGTAGCTGTGCAGATGACCTTTGTATTTCCCATTTCAATAAGAACAGAGCCGGGAGGATACTTCAGGAAATCTCTGGTAATCTTCAATTCTCTGATTTCATTCGGCCTGCGCCCATTAGCCCTCATAATCGGCATTGCTCCCGTATTTGCATATTTCGGAAATCGAAGATCTGCGCAGCAAACAGCGGAGAATCTTCGATCCTCAAGGAATATAAGCGCTACTCATTCGCAGAAGCTTAAGCGAATGCGCCCGCTTCTGGATGCAATCATTTGACGACTATACAGAATGTTCGGAGGGTGACTCACATTTCGCCAGTCATTATTGAAATGCACATCTGCATTCTTCATTCCGAAGTATCCGTAATTTCTAAAAGAAGTCTCTTATGCTTTGGCACAGCGCACGTGCTATCGCCGTCTGCGTATTTGCATCCAGAATTTTTTTTCTGTCTTCAGGATTTGTAGCAAATCCTATTTCCACGACGACCGCCGGTATTGATAATCCTTCAAGGGAAGGTACGGCAGAGTCGCGAAGGCCTCTGCTTTTTCTCGGAAAGACCTTGTCCATGTTCTTCTGTATCAATTGAGCCAATTTCACCGAATCGTTCAAATATTTGTTGCTCGCCATGTCCTTGAGGATCTCTTTCGAATCACTTTGCTCTGACGGCGCTCCCTTGAATCCTGGAAAATATATTTCAAATCCGGTTGAGTTCTTACTAAAACCAGCATTAACATGAATACTGACAAAGACCTCCGATTGCATCTTCTTTATAATCTGCTTCCTTTCAGATAGTGACACATCCCTGTCCGATGTTCTTGTCAGTTGCACCCGAACGTTCCCGGATTTGTCTAATTCTTCTTTCATTAATGAAGAGATAGCCAGGGTTATATTTTTTTCATACTCCTTATCAGATATTTTTACGCCGAGGTCGCCGCCGCCATGTGCCGGGTCTATTGCAACCGAATGCATGCCCCGGAGCGGCTGGGCCCATGCGTTGGTTAGTGGAAAAATGATTAACACCAATAATATGAGGAATATTCTCATAGGCCGGTTATTCATCTTAGTTCCTCTACTATTTCAAGCAAATGTTCTAAAGCCTGCGGGCCTGACATTTCATGCTGTCGGAGTTTGGACCCGCGGAAACTTAACCAGGTCACTTCACGCACTGCTGCCTCAGTCCTTCTTGCCGCCCTCCGCTTTCTCACTCAGGCCGTCAAGTCTGCGTTTCATACAGCACATCTGTATTTTCTGTCAACGAATAAACTTGAGGAGCCATCATCAAGCCGGCCATCATTTCATGATGTCCTGATCCTCTCCACGGAGATTACGCTTTTTAGTTTTTTGATCGCCGCGAGGACCTGGTTGAGCTGCTGCAGATCATTGACGTCCAATTCAAAACTTAATATTGCCTGCATATCCGCCGGCCTCGTTTCCACTTCTGCGTGACTGATATTAATATCCAGTGACGATATTACCGTGCTTACTTCAGCAAGCAGGCCCTTCTTGTCCCTGCATACGACCCTCATATGCACCGGGTATGTCTGCTTTTCCTTGATGTTCCATTGTACATCAACGATCCTCTCCCCATCCATCCCTGCGACATTCGGACAGTTGGCCGTATGAACAGTGACTCCCCTTCCCCGTGAGATATAACCCACGATTTCGTCTCCCGGTATAGGATTACAGCATCTTGCAAACCTGACCAGGATATCCTCTATTCCCGTTATGGAAATGCCTACGGATGAAGGGGCCTTTTTCTTCTTCTCCTCCGTTATAAGCGCTGTCTCGGCAGTTTCGAATTCTTCTTCGGGCACAAATTGATTGACAATCCTCTTTGCCGACACCTTTCCATAACCGACGATAGCCATCAGGTCATCAAGTGAATTGACGGAATGTTCCGTGTAGATTTTCTTGATTTCTTCGGACTTGACTATTTGACTGAATTTAAGATTGTGCTTCTTGAATTCCTTCTCCAGGAGATCTTTGCCGAGGGCGACGCTCTTTTTTCTTTCCTCCGTTTTTACCCAGTTTCTGATTTTCGATATGGCTCTCGACGTTACTGCATATTTCAACCAATCCTTGCTGGGATGGTGCCCTGTCTGTGTAATGACCTCAACTGTATCGCCATTTTGGAGTTCGTACTTCAGGGGGACTATGTTTCTGTTTACCTTAGCTCCGATGCACTGGTTTCCTACATCAGTGTGAATGCTGTATGCAAAATCAATGGGCGTTGCCCCTTTCGGAAAGGCCTTTACATCACCCTTCGGAGTAAACACATAAACTTCATCCGCGAAAAGGGCCATTTTCAGATTGGACATGAATTCCCTGGGGTTTTTAAGTTCCTGTTGAACTTCCAGCAAATCCCTCAATTTTTTGATCTGATCATCTTCGCCGCTTATGTACGATCGCCCTTCTTTGTAGCGCCAGTGCGCGGCTATGCCTGCTTCTGCCCACTCGTGCATGATCCTGTTCCTTATCTGTATCTCCACTCTTTCGCCGTAGGGACCGATTACTGTTGTGTGTAATGCACGATAGCTGTTTGCCTTCGGCATGGCTATATAATCCTTAAAACGCCCGGGGACCGGCTTCCAGAGGGCATGGACAACACTGAGAGCTTCATAGCATTCACTCTCCCTGTCTGCATCGAGGATGATTCTAAAGGCGAGCAAATCGTACACCTCATTAAGGTCTATGTGCTGCTCCTCCATCTTCGTGTAAATGCTGTACAGATGCTTTGCTCTCCCCTCAACTTCACCTTTCAGTCCGAATTTGTCTATTTCCTTTTGGATAATGTTCTTCACCTCTTTAGTATACTGCTCTCGTTCCCGTTCCTTCTTCGCCAGGCGGCTCACCAGCTCGGAATAAGCTTCGGGATTGAGATAGCGGAAGGCAAGATCTTCCAATTCAACCTTCATCCAGTTAATACCGAGACGGTTCGCTAAAGGGGCGTACAATTCAAGTGTTTCCTCAGCTATAAATTTCTGTCTATCCGGCGGTTGAAACTCCAGCGTCCTCATATTATGCACTCTGTCGGCCAGTCTCACCAGAATTATCCGGATATCTGAAGACATCGCCAGGATCATCTTTCTGAAGTTTTCCGCCTGATGTTCAACCCTGCTCCCAAAGGTGATCCTGCTTATCTTTGACAACCCCTCGACAAGAAACTCGATTTCCTTGCCAAAAGCCTCCCTTATTTGCGGAAGCGTGGCCAGCGTATCTTCCACAGTGTCATGGAGCAAGCCCGTAACAACAGTTGCCGCGTCAAGCTTCATATCGGCCAGTATGCCCGCCACTTCCACGGGGTGCGTAAGATAGGGCTCTCCGGATAGACGCACCTGTCCCTGATGGACGGAGGCAGAAAAGATGTACGCCTTCTCTATCAGTTCCTGCTCAGGAGCAGAAAGATAGGACTGGGTTTTGTCCAGTATATCAGTAATACGCAGCACGGGTTTCAGATACCTTCATTAACGTAATTGATTACAAAATCCTCTGCCGCGTCCACGGCAAGCATTTTCACCTCACCTGTCCTTCTAATCTTGACTTCCAGGACGCCCTCGATGAGCAGTTTTTGCCCGACAGTTACACGGAGTGGAATACCGATCAGATCCGCATCCTTAAATTTCACACCCGCCCTCTCATCCCTGTCATCAAGGATGACTTCGATGCCCTTTTGCTGCAGCGCTTCATATAGCTGCACTGACATCTTCTTGATCTTCTCGTCGTTGACATTAACGGGCGTAATTATCACCTGGTAAGGGGCCAGCGGAACTGGCCATACGATACCGTTCTCATCATGGTTCTGTTCTATAGCTGCCGCAACAGTCCTTCCCACACCGATGCCGTAACAGCCCATTATCATGTACCGCTCCTTGCCATTCTTATCAAGGTATGTGGCTTTCATCGCCTTGCTGTACTTTGTTCCAAGCTTGAAAACGTGACCTACTTCAATACCGCGCGCAAATTTGAGAGCACGACCGCACCGTGCGCACAGATCCGTGTCCCTGGCTATTCTCAAATCCGCAAATGCAGCAACAGACACATCTCTGCCGATATTTACATTTTTTACGTGATAATCTTCCTTATTTGCCCCCATGACAAAATTAGTCATATTCGAGAGAGAATAACCCGCGATGATCTTCACTTTTATCCCGATAGCTCCGGCAAACCCTCGGGGCGCCCCTGTAACTTTATGAATCACTTCGTCCGTTGCCATTTCCAGGACATCGCAGTTCAAATAGTTTTTGACTTTAATTTCATTGACCTCTTCATCCCCGCTAACCAATACAGCAACGGGATTGCCATCTGCACTGTATATCATGGTTTTTACTATATCCCTGGCAGCAACACGGAGGAATGAGGAAACTTCCTCAATACTTTTCATATTAGGTGTATGAACCAATTCAAGAGGAAGAATATCCTCCTCGCGCACTGGATGAATTTCGGGTGCTGCAATTTCCGCCTTCTCCAGATTCGCCGCATACTCGCAATTACTGCAGAAGACGAGAGAATCTTCGCCGGTTGCGGCCATCACCATAAATTCATGGGAAAAGCTTCCACCGATACTGCCCGTATCGGCCTCCACGGCCCTGAATTCGAGACCGCATCGCTTGAATATCTCCGTATATGCATCGAACATTTTTTGATAGCTTATCTCGGCCCCTTCCTCATCGGCATCGAAGCTGTAGGCATCCTTCATTCCGAACTCCCTGCACCTCATGACTCCGAACCTCGGCCGTATCTCATCGCGGAATTTCGTCTGGATCTGATAAAGATTCCTGGGGAGATGTCTGTATGTCTTGATTTCATTCCTGACAAGATCGGTGATAACTTCCTCATGCGTTGGGCCGAGACAGCAATCTCTGTCATTTCTGTCCTTGAACCGCAGAAGTTCCTTGCCATAAAGGCTCCACCGGCCGGATTCTTCCCACAGCTCCCGGGGCTGCACCGTTGGCATGAAAACCTCCTGAGCCCCCGCCCTGTTCATCTCCTGACGTATAATCCTCTCCAGCTTGCGAATGACCCGGTAGCCTAAGGGAAGGTAAGTATAAATACCGCTTGTCAACTTTCTTATCATCCCCGCCCTTATCATGAGCTGATGGCTTATGATCTCCGCATCTGAAGGCACTTCCCTTACTGTAGGCAAGAACATCTCCGAATATCGCATTATATCTCCTTTCTTTCAGCTACCATGGAATCAATTTCAGCCAGAAGCGCTGTTACAAATTCCTTTTCCTTCACTTTTCTTATTGCTTTACCTTTCTTAAAAAGAAGCCCGTATCCCTTGCCGCCGGCAATACCCACGTCCGCTTCTGCCGCCTCTCCCGGTCCGTTTACGACGCATCCCATCAAGGCAACCTTTAAATGAGTCTTCATACCTGCCAGTCTCTCCTCAACTTCCTGTGTCAGCCGGAAAAGATTTATTTCGCAGCGGCCGCACGTGGGACACGATATGATATCCGGCCCGACCTTCCTGATGCCTACGGCCCTGAGGATTGCATAAGCAACACCAATTTCAGAGACGGGATCTCCCGTTACGGAAACCCTGATGGTGTCGCCTATTCCTTCATAGAGAAGAATGCCCATGCCGATGGCAGACTTGACGGCAGCATTAACTATGCTTCCTGCTTCCGTAACGCCAAGGTGAAGAGGATAATCCGTCTTCCCGGACAATTCCCGGTAAGCTTCGACCATTGTAGTTACGTCCGACGCCTTGACCGATAATTTTATCGAATCACAACCCGCGTCTTCCAAAACGGCAAGGCTTCTCAAAGCGCTCTCGACCAGAGCGGATGAACTCGGACCTCCGTACTTTTTTAGTAAATCTTTTTCGAGTGAACCTGCGTTGACGCCTATGCGGATCACGGTCCCCCGTGATTTCGCAGATTCAACAATCTTCAGAATTTTTTCTTTGGCAATATTCCCCGGATTGATTCTTATTCCGTCGACTCCATTCCCTATAGCTTCTATGGCAAGGCGATAATTAAAATGAATATCAGCAATAAGGGGAATAGCGATCTGCCTCTTGATATCGGAGAGCGCAGCTGCTGCAACTCTATCCGGAACAGCGACCCGAACGATCTCACAACCTGCTTCCCCAAGTTTCCTGATCTGCCGCACTGTGGCCCTGACGTTTCTGGTATCTGTAGAGGTCATCGACTGAACTGCAACCGGGGCATTTCCGCCAACCTGGACTCCACCGAGAAAAACAGGTCTCGTTCTTTTTCTTTTTATGGACGTTGCCAAAAAATTGCACCAAGGATAAAGATCATGTTATGAGATCGCTGCCAACTTCTGCTCATCGGAATAACGAAGAGATGCAAGATATGGCAAGCCCTTGATTTAGCCATACCGCATGAGGTTTCTCCCTCCCCTGCGAAGACGCCGAGCCGAAGTCACATGACAAATGGGAAATCTATTCAATCTCTCCTGAGTAATATAGCATGAAGGAACTCCTGCAATCAATCGTTAATCCCTTAGATTCTCGGCACTTTAGTGACAATCTTCACCCTTGCATCCACTGGGACCGGAACTCTTCCAGAAACCGCCCATCTCGGGCCACGAAGCTTTACTATTGTGAGAGTATTATTGTTCCCGAAAGCTCAACTGCCCAGATGGCATGCTTCATTTGGGGATTTAGCGTCGGTGAAATGAAAAGGGATTTTGACGACTCTCTTATGAAAGTCCCTTGACGGCACTGTTTATTCGTTTCAGTCCTTCCTCAATATTCTTCAAAGACGTAGCATAGGAAAGGCGGATATGATTATCGTCACCAAAATCTACCCCCGGAATTACGGCCACGTTAGCCCTATCCAAAAGGTATGCAGCAAAATCAGATGAATTCGATAAGGTCTGACCCTCATACGACCGTCCGAACAGAGACGAAACATCAGGAAAAACATAAAAAGCCCCATCCGGGAGCGCGCAGGTGACGCCCGGAATGGCATTTAGCTTCTCCACGATCACATCTCTTCTCCGCCTGAATTCTTCAACCATTTCCGGTACGCTCTCCTGATTACCGTTCAACGCTTCTACAGCCGCCCACTGCGAAATGGAAGCAGGATTTGACGTATTCTGGCTCTGCAGTTTTGTCACGGCTTTGATAATCTCTTCGGGTCCGGCAGCATAACCGATTCTCCAGCCGGTCATCGCATAAGTCTTGGAAACGCCATTGACGACAATTGTCCTCTTCCTTACCTCCTCATCAATCGACGCTATATTCGCAAACGTCCTGCCATCGTAGAGAATTTTCTCATAGATATCATCCGATATTATGAGCATCTCTTTGCCGGCTATAACCTCTGCCAAGGCTGCCAGTTCACGAGCAGTATACACGGCACCCGTCGGGTTCGACGGGCTGTTCATGATAAGCGCCTTGGTATTTCTCGTGATCGCCGCTTCGAGCTGTTTTGGCAGTATTTTAAACCCCTGCGCCTCTGTAGTCTTGAGAATGACAGGCCTGGCTCCTGAGAGCAAAACCATATCCAGGTATGAAACCCAATAAGGGGATGGAATAATAACTTCATCGCCTTCCTCAAAAAGGACCTGGGTCAAATTATAAAGGGTATGCTTACCCCCGCAGGAGACGACAATCTCCGATCTATCATAAGTCAACTGATTGTCTCTGAGCAACTTGCTGATGATGGCATCTTTTAACTCACAAATCCCATCAACGGCCGTATATTTCGTAAACCCCTCTTCTATGGCCTTCACAGCCGCCATCTTGATATGATCCGGGGTGTCAAAATCAGGTTCTCCCGCACCAAAGCTGATTACATGCCTGCCTGCAGCCGTCATAGCATTGGCTTTGGCGGTAATTGCCAGTGTTGGCGACGGTTTTATTGTGGATATCCTCGATGCCAGTTTCATTCTTTCCTCTACTTACCTTGCGTATTTTTCTTTCAGCTTCCGACACACGATATCCGGCACCAGTCCCTCAACAGGAGCTCCCAGACTTGCCGCCTCCTTAATGATCTGAGAACTTGTAAAAAACCACTCGTTACTGGTCATAAGGAAAACTGTCTCGACATCCCTGTTGAGTCTCCGATTTATGAGAGTAAGCTGAAATTCGTACTCAAAATCAGAAAGGGCCCGGAGTCCCCTCAATATAATATTTGCGCCGGTTTTCTTGACATAATCCACCAGCAGTCCTTGGAAGCTGGCAACCTCGACCCCTTTGCAGTCTTTTGCAGCCTCTTTGATCAATTCAACCCTCTCCTCAACAGAGAAGAGATAGGATGCTTTGTTCGGGTTATGAGCTACGAGAACAATAATCCCATCAAAAATCTTCAACCCCCTTTTTATGAGGTCAAGATGGCCGTTTGTGATGGGATCAAATGAACCAGGATAGACAGCTATTTTTCCCATATCTGTTCCTTTATTCCTTTTCCCTTATTTTAAAAAAAGACAGATGTGTATCACCATATCTTCTCCGGTCTGTCAATATGAAATCACCTGTATAATGCCCATCCGCGTTTTCCCTTACTGAATGCTGGATTATGAGGACACCGTCTTCACTGAGGACATTCCCGCCACTGAGACTATGGAAAATCTCCCTGACGAAACCTCTTTCATATGGTGGATCGGCAAACAGAAAATCAAGACTCTCACCCCTATTTTGAAGTTTCCGTATGCCTTTTGCAGCCTCCACTGCCAGGATTTCATACTCTCCACCGAAGGATAATTCACGGAGGTTCCTCTTAATGGCATTAACCATGACAGCATTCTTTTCCACAAAAACCACTTTCGCGGCTCCGCGGCTTAATGCCTCCAGCCCCACATTCCCGCTGCCTGCAAAAAGATCAACGAAAGACTTCCCGGAGGGTGCATGAAGAATATTGAAAAGTGATTCCTTGATACCGTCGGAGGTAGGCCTCATTTGACTTTGCTTTGGTGAATAGATGGTTCTTCCCTTTGCATCACCTCCGATTATTCTCATAGGTAGTCTCTGACAAGAAGCTCTGCTATCTGTACAGCATTCAATGCGGCACCCTTCCTTACATTGTCGGATACAATCCACATATTGATGCCGTTTTCTATGGACTCGTCTTCCCTGATCCTGCCGACAAACGTATCATCTTTACCTGCCGCATCTATCGGGAGAGGATATTTATTCCTCTTGAGGTCATCTACCACTTTGACGCCGGGCGCATGCGAAAGTATTCTCCTCACCTCTCTTGCGCTAATCTTTCTTTCGGTTTCGATATTGACAGACTCCGAATGTCCGTAAAGGACTGGAACTCTCACTGTCGTAGCCGTCACGGCAATCGTTTGATCGCCGAGAATCTTCTTGGTTTCATTCACCATTTTCATTTCCTCTTTCGAATAGCCGTTATCCAGAAATACATCGATATGAGGAAGACAGTTAAATGCTATTCTGTGGGGATAAACCTTCACCGCGGGCTTCCGGCCGCTCAAAAGAGCCTTTGTCTGCTTGATCAACTCTTCTATGGCTTCCTTGCCTGTCCCGGAGACGGCCTGATACGTAGAAACCACAACTCTCTTAATCCTTGCAGCATCGTGAATCGGCTTGAGGACCAGAACCATTTGGATGGTTGAACAGTTTGGATTAGCAATTATCCCCTTATTTTTATACATGCCGATTGCTTTCCGATTTACTTCCGGAACTACCAAAGGAATATCAGGCGCCATCCTGAATGCGCTTGTATTGTCAATCACTACACATCCTGATGCGGCGGCTATAGGGGCAAAGCGCTCAGAGATGCTCCCGCCAGCTGAAAAAAGCCCGATATCAATTCCTGAGAATGATTTTTCATTCAACACATAAACGGGAACAGACTTCCCTCTAAATTTCAGCTTCTTCCCAACTGAGCGTTCTGAAGCCAGCAGTGTCAAATTACGGACGGGAAATTCTCGTTCTTCCAGGATCCTGACCATCTCGTTGCCGACAACACCCGTAGCACCAACGACTGCAACATTATAAGACTTCACAAATTTGTCCTTCTTCATAGATTGTCTCAAACACCAGACTGTAAAAAAGACGCCCTGCTTAAACGATTCACTCTAAATAGAGGCAGAGCGTCTTATAGTTTTCATATCTCTTATTGCTACCTTTTCAGCTCGCGCTTTGTATGAATCCGCACCGCTCTGGCCTTCCATTCCGTGTATACCTTCTTCCCGATCTTAACAAGCGCCCAAGTCGGACCGGATAGACTGTAACCGAAGGCAAAGGTAAACATCATGATCTGCGGCTCTGCGATGACGATAATCAAAACAAACACGATCAAAACAAAAGACATGAAAGGTTTTCTGGAAAAGAAGTTAAGGTCTTTAAAGCTGTAATACTTTATGCTGCTCACCATCAGCAGCGATAGAATGACAACCCCTATCAAAATGGTCAGATCATTGAATCTCCCTTCACCCCCCAGGTAGTAATAAAGCAATACCACCGTTGCGACAACGGCTGCAGCTCCCGGTATCGGCAGTCCATTGAAAACCTTGCTTTCAACCAAACCTATCTGAATGTTGAATCTTGCCAGCCGCAATGCGCCACAAACAACAAAAAGGAATGCTGCAAGCCATCCCCATTTCCCGTATATCGAAAGCGCCCATGTGTAGGCGAGAATGGATGGCGCAACACCGAAGGCTACCAGGTCCGACAGAGAGTCGTATTCCGAACCGAATTTGCTTGTCGTGTTCGTCATCCTCGCTATTCTGCCGTCCAGGCCATCCAAGACAAAAGCCATCAAGATGGGTGCTGCAGCAAGCCAAAAATCTCCCTTCATGGAGGCAACAACAGAATAAAATCCGCAGAAAAGGCTTCCTGTCGTAAAAAGGTTGGGCAATAAGAATATGCCTTTTCTTACACGCTCTCTCTTAAACGTGGCATCTTTTTTCATTTTAGCCATCCTATAAGTGTCTCTCCCGCCCTTACTTTATCACCCACTCTAATGGATGTTATCGCATCGGGAGGCAGAAAGACTTCAAGACGTGAGCCGAATCGTATTAGGCCGAATCGCTCACCCTTGCGTACATGCATTCCTTCCTTAATCCAACACTCTATCCTTCTTGCAATCAATCCGGCTATCTGTACGGTTAAAATTTTTTCCCCATCATCCGTTTTGATAAGAACCGAATTTCTTTCATTAAGCTCTGATGCCTTGTCCAGATTTGCCGAAAAAAAATTTCCTTTGTTATATTCTATGGTGCCCACTGTGCCGGAATACGGTATGCGGTTAACATGAACGTTAAATACGCTCATAAATACACTGATTTTCTGTGCCGGACCTTTGAGAAAATCGCTCTCCACGACGTTTTCTATCTTTATGATCTCACCGTCTGCCGGAGATATTACAGCTTTCGCACCATCAGGAAACTCACGCTCCGGATTCCTGAAAAACCAGGCAACAAAGCAAGTGGCGATAAAGAATATCGACGCCGCCCAGATTATGCCGAAAATGGAAAAAATTAAAGTGAAAATACCGAGTGGTATGATGAATGGAAGACCTTCACGGACTATGATACTGTTATGATTCATTTATTATGTCGCACAACATTAATAATCCCATGAATGGCCGTAATCTCATGCTTCTTGTGCCTGACAACGGTATTTAGCAAGGATTCTGTAGATCTGCTCCTTCCCCCGAAGTTTCCTTTTCTGCAGGTTCTTCTTCTCAATTTCTTCTTCTGCCGTCAGATAGATACGCTTGTTAAAATTCTCGAGATCCGCTTCGAGTTTTTTGTGATCCTCAACATAGCTCTTCAGCTCCTCATCCTGATTAATATATTTTTTGATCAAGAGCTCATCGGCCTTTTCCATGCATGCTACCTCCTGCGCAGTATTCTTATATTAATCAACAATCTTTGTCAATATTTCATATTCCTCAATGAGGTAAAATCTTCCCTTCGGCTTGCAAGAATTTACCGTGAGAAACGCTTCATTTCTGCTTCCGACGCGCGGAGATATACAGGCGCAAAGGTAACGGAATCCAGAACATCTCCTTCAGAGTATTTTTTTTTGCCCAGGAGACCAACGACCGCTGCTCTCACGTGCTGATGGCAGCCGGATGCAAAATATGATTTTCCCGGCAACATGTCACTGATGAGCCCGGCGTATTTTACAGATCCATCACCCACGAATATAACCTTTTCGTCAATGCACTGTAAGAATCCCCGGACGTCAGTCACCCTCTCGCTTTCTATTTTCTCCAATGTGTAATCCCGTCCGGTCCTGTAGAGAGCCGTATATACCTGGTCTTTCTTTGCGTCGAGCATAGGACAGACTGAGATTTCCGAGCCTGTGATATTGAATGCCAGGGCTTCCAGTGTTGATACACCCGCAATCGGCCTCCCTGTCGCCAGGGCAAGTCCTTTTATGGTACTCGCGCCCACGCGAAGCCCTGTAAATGAACCCGGGCCTATTGTGCACGCGAAGAGATCTATCTCGTCCGGTTCTATGCGCGAAAGTCTCAATAAATGATCTAAAGCGGGCAACAATACTACGGAGTGATTCACATCCAGATTGACGAAGATTTCGGACAGGATATCGCTATCCCGGAGCAGTGCAATACTGGCGCTCTTCGTAGAGGTATCAATTGCTAAAATCAACATGTCTACCGCGTGAAAAATTTGTTAAAGTCATCAAACCACTTGATGTTGAGTCTCTCTATGTCCATGATGAAAACGAATATCATGAGGCCAATAAGAATGACGAGGCCGATCTGCTGGGCCATCTCTCTCCACTTAATATTAATTTCTCGACCTGTTACGGCTTCTGCAAGAAAAAAGAGGAGATGACCGCCATCAAGGATGGGAATAGGCAAGAGATTCAGGATAGCAAGATTTATACTTAACAAGGCCATAAACAACACGAATGGTATAACGCCCTCCTTGACCTGGGCCCCTGCAATTTGCGCAATCATAATGGGGCCGCCAAGGGTTCTTGGAGAAACGACACCTTCAAAAATCTTAATAATACTTAGCACAGTCAATTTACTTATAAACCATGTCTGTTTGAGACTGGTCCAAAAGGCCAGAAATGGGTTCATCCTCTCAACGACAGTGTGTTCCGATGAAGGACTTACACCTATTTTGTAAGACTCGATTTCTTCACCGAAAATATTTTTTGCCTTATACAACCTCGGCTTCAAGTCAACGTCCCTCGATTGATCGCCGCTTGTTATTGTGATACGCAACTCCCTGCCGTCGCTTTTACTGATAATTTCAGCAAGCCTTTCCCACCGCGTGATTTCTTTACCGTCGATGGCGGCAATGACGTCGCCTTCCCTGATGCCCGCTTCAAAGGCCGGAGACCCTTCCTGCACACCGCTTATATATGTAGTCAGGGTTGGAATTCCAACCATGTAAACAATCGTGAAAATCAGTATGGCAAGCAGAAAATTGAAGATTGGACCTGCGGCTACGATTGCCGCTCTTTTCCAAACCGGCTGTTTGAAAAAAGACCTTTTTTCATCTTCCTCCTGGAGCTCCTCATTCTCCGACTCTCCCAAGAGCTTTACGTAACCCCCGAGCGGTATCAATGAAATGCGATACTCCGTCTCCCCTATCTTCTTCCCGACTAACTTGGGCCCGAATCCGAGAGAAAATTTCAATACACCGACACCCGAATATTTAGCCACCAGAAAATGGCCAAACTCATGGGCGAAAATAAGAATGCCCAACAGAATAATAACGGAAATAATGCTTATGCCAATCACGACAGAACTTTTATCCTCTCAATGGTTTTTTTCGCAATATCCCTGGCCCATAGATCCGCTTCAAGGATCTCTCCCAAGTCGGGAAACTCCTTCCGCTGATGACAGGAGAGCACCTCTTCTATTACATGAGATATGTCTCCAAACCGAAGGGTACTCTCCAAGAACGCCTGCACGGCCACCTCGTTGGCAGCATTCAGGACGGCGGGCATCGTCCCCCCCGCCTTTCCCGCTTCATAGGCAAGCCTCAAGTTGGGAAACTTTTCCATATCGGGCCTGAAGAATTCGAAGACGCCAACCTTCAATAAATCAAGAAAAGGCTCAGGGCGGGTAAGTCTATCGGGGAAAGACAGCGCATAGGCTATGGGAATGCGCATATCCGGAACGCTCAGTTGGGCTATTACAGATCCGTCACAGTATTCTACCATGGAATGGATGATACTCTGCGGATGAATGTGCACCTCAATACGTTCAATGTCAACGGAAAAGAACCACCGCGCCTCAATGACCTCAAGACCCTTGTTCATCATGGAAGCCGAATCCACCGTAATCTTTCGTCCCATCCGCCAGGAGGGATGTTTCAATGCGTCTGCAGGTTTCACGTCTGCAAGTTTTTCCTTTGATAGATGAAAAAATGGACCGCCCGACGCAGTCAGAATAATTCGTCTGATATCCGACCCGCTGTGGCCCGTGATGCATTGAAAGATTGCACTATGCTCGCTATCTATGGGCAAGATCTTCACGCCCTTTTCACGTGCCCTTTCAACTACAAGGGAGCCTGCCATGACCATTACTTCCTTATTGGCGAGGGCGATGTCTTTCCCCGCCTCGATAGCTTCCATAGTGGGGATGAGCCCTGCGGAACCCACCATGGCAGATACAACCATGTCTGCTTCCCTTATGCATGCGACATCGCGGTAGCCGCCTGCTCCGTGCAGAATCTCAGTTCCCCTCGAAGGCTTTATGATATTTTTCAGTTTCTTGGCATGCTTCTCGTCAATGACCGAGACAACCTTCGGCTTGAATTTCTCAATTTGCTCTGCTAACAGGCTGACATTTCTATATGCCGCGAGAGCGACAACCCGAAATCGATCAGGGTTATTCCATATCACGTCCAAGGCATTAACTCCAATGGAACCCGTCGAACCCAGTATAGATATATTCTTCATGTTTTCAAAACCCATGAACGTACTAACAATAAAAAATCAATATAAGATGACAAGCAAAGCAAGAAGCGTTATCTTCAATGCGCGTCCTTCAACAAGCGTCGGATAGAGGCGCCCGGGAATGATATGTGCATAGTTAGAAGCTGCATAGATCGCCCCGCGAATGAAGGGAGATTTTCTATGACGCCGTCAAAAATAATCTATAGTAGTAAACGTATGGCGCAATAAAAATTAAACAATCCAGCCGATCCAGCAAGCCCCCGTGTCCAAGAACAAGTGAACCGGAATCTTTTACCCCGGAAGCTCTCTTGATAACGGACTCGCAAAGGTCGCCCAGTTGTCCCATTATGCCTCCCGAAAGTCCCAGCGCTGCGGCATGGAAGACCGGAAGCCTGGGAAGAAAAAATTGCTGGAACAATACGCAGCCGATGACGCTTCCTATCAGCAATCCCGCCGTTCCCTCCACAGTCTTGCCCGGACTTACCAGAGGCATCAGTTTTCTCTTCCCTACACTTCTGCCCACGTAAAATGCTGCTATATCCCCTGAAAAAGCCAAAACCAAAATAAAGAATATCCACATCATCCCGTCGTCGGAATGCCTCAGCAGAATGAAATGTGACAGCATGAACGGTATATAAATAAAGCCGAATACGAGCTTACTGACTGAAACTGCATCAATGGAATGATCGTTCATGCCGAGGAGGGACAGAGAAAAGACGGCTAACATGGAAAATGCAATGACAGCCAGTACAATACGTAAATCACCTGAAAAAGCGGCAAGAGGAATTAATATGGCAATAATCAATGCCTGCAATTTCTCCCGGACGAATCCCCCATTAAACACCATCCTGTTATACTCGATTACGGCTCCGAGAATAACAATTATGATGAATGCGGAAAACACGACCTCCGAACCATAGAATATAATGGCAAAGAGTATGGGTACCGCTATAACCCCGGATATCCATCTTTTTATGTGGGGAGTCATCCTGTATATGTTCCATCCCTGTGCAACTGGTTACTCGTCAATCCGAATCTCCTCTCCCTCCGCTGAAACTCGGCAATTGCCTCGATGAGATGCTTCCTCCGAAAATCAGGCCAAAGGACGTCAGAGAAATAAAATTCTGTATAAGCTGACTGCCACAATAAGAAATTGCTCAACCTGTATTCGCCACTNNCAGCCGCAACGATTTCATCCCGTCCACCGTAGCTCAGGGCCAGATTAAGAACCATCCCGTCGTTATGAGCCGTCTTATCGATTGCCTCCTCAAGAATATTTCTTACGGGTCCGCTCAATGATCCGATATCGCCGATAGCCACCAATCGGATGCCGTGGCGAAGCATCTCGTCAAATTCTGACCGCAGGTATTTATCCAATAAGTCCATCAGTGCATCAACCTCTTCCCGGGGACGAAGCCAATTTTCAACAGAAAATGCATACAAGGTGAGATATTTTATACCGATCTCCCGGCAAGCTTTTACTACAACCTTCACTGATTTGGCGCCTCTCTTATGGCCCGTTATCCTTCCGAATGCATGCTTTTCGGCCCATCTGCCGTTACCGTCCATGATTATGGCGATGTGTTGGGGCAGTTTCCTATGGTCAATCTTTTTCATCGGATGACATGCTCTTTTTATAATATCTGCGGATAGTTAATATTTCGTTCAAGTAACACAATCAAGGATAAAGTTCAAGACATGCAAAAAATTGAGAGAGTTAGAAAGTCTTCAAAAAATCAGCGATGACGGCCGGGCAAGTATAATTTACATCATTTCCAAAACAAAGAAGGAGCCAAAAGGCTCCCCAGTATCTGTTGTTCACGGCATTGAACTTATATTTCCATGATTTCCTTTTCTTTGGCAGCATGAATACCATCGGTTTTCTTAATATACTTGTCCGTTATTTCCTGAACTTCCTCCTGGTACAAATAGAAATCATCTTCAGAGATGTCATTGTCCTTTTTAAGGGTCTTTAGCTGGTCATTTGCGTCCCTTCTGACATTTCTCAGATTTATCTTGCATTCTTCGGCGATCCTCTTTACGACCTTTGCCAGTTCCTTTCTACGCTCTTCTGTAAGCGGCGGAATTGAAATGCGTATCGCTTTCCCATCATTTACCGGCATCAAACCAAGATCAGATTTCTGTATAGCCTTTTCTATGGTTCCTATAATGCTGTTGTCCCAAGGTGATATGACCATAAGGCGGCTCTCCGGTATGGAAAGTGTAGCGACCTGGTTGAGCGGTGTGGGAACGGCATAATAGTCCACTTTAATGCCATCCAGAAGTGACAGTGACGCTCTCCCTGTCCTCACTTTATTTAAGGACTTCTCAAAAGCGTGAATCGCTTTTTCCATATTATCCTTCAATTCGTCAAAGACCAGCTCCTTCATGTCAACCTCTGACTCTCGTTCCCATATCTTTGCCGCATATGACGCGCCTGATATTGCCCTTCTTCTGCAGATTAAAAACGATGATGGGAAGATTGTTCTCTCTGCACAAAGAAATCGCCGTTGCATCCATAACCTTCAAATGTCTCGTCAATATGTCATTATAGGAGATCTCCGTGAACATCTTCGCATCACTCCACTTAACGGGATCTTTATCATAGACCCCGTCTACTTTGGTTGCTTTCAGAATAACATCGGCCTTTATCTCTATAGCCCTTAAAGAAGCGGCAGTATCCGTAGTGAAATAAGGGTTGCCTGTGCCGCCTGCAAATATAACGACCCTTCCTTTTTCCAGATGACGCACAGCCCTCCTTTGGATAAACGGTTCCGCAACTTGTTTCATCTCAATGGCGGTTTGAACTCTTGTCACAACATCAAGTTGTTCAAGGGCGCTCTGCAATGCAAGGCTGTTTATAACCGTAGCGAGCATGCCCATATAATCCGCGGAAGTTCGATCCATACCCATCTCATTGGCTTCAAACCCGCGAAAAATATTGCCGCCGCCGACCACGACGCCTATCTCGACGCCAAGCCTTGCAACATCCCTGATTTCTCCCGCAATGCTCGATACGGCATCAAGGTCTATCCCATAGGAACTCTTTCCCATAAGGACTTCGCCACTCAGTTTCAGGAGGACTCTTTTATAGACAGGTTTATCCATCATCTCTTCTTCAATCGGCGCCCAGCTGGAACCTCATGAATCTTCTAATAACAATATTCTCACCCGTCTTGGCGATCATATTACTGACCAGCGTCCCAACGGTAATGGCCGTATCTTTTATAAATTTCTGATCCAGAAGGCAGACATCTTCATAATACTTCTTAAGTTTACCTTCTATGATCTTATCCCATATCTTCTCCGGTTTCTTTTCCGCCAGAGCCTGGCTTCTGTAAATCTCCTTCTCCCGTTCCAGAACATCGGGAGGTATATCTTCCGACTTCAGATACCTGGGGTTCGCCGCAGCTATGTGCATAGTCAGTTCCTTCGCCAGGAGTCGAAAATCATCTGTCTTGGCAACGAAATCCGTTTCGCAATTAACCTCTACCAAGACGCCTATTTTCCCACCCATATGGATATATGAGGCAATGGCTCCATCTTTTGCCGCCTTTGATGATCTCTTCGTCGCAGCAGACATGCCCTTCTTACGCAAATAGTCGATTGCCTTTTCGAAATCTCCGCCGGACACAGTCAGAGCTTCCTTGCAATCCATCATACCGGCGCCTGTTTTTTCTCTCAGCTCTTTAACCATTGATGATGTAATGCTCAATTTATTCTACCTCCCGTCAAATTTCTCACTTTGATTGACGCTCTTTATCCGTTTCAAAATCTTCTTCAACATCAGTTATTCCATCCTTTGTTTCAACAGACTCGGGGACATCCGCTTCCACATCTTCCCCTCTCTCAGAGGATAGGGCTGCTGCTTCCTTGTCGCTATCGGCCTGTACATGCTCCTCGAACTTCCTTTTACCCTCGATTACGGCATCGCAAATCCTTGAAGAAAAAAGCTTGATTGCCCTGATGGCATCATCGTTACCCGGAATAATATAGTCGATGTCGTCCGGATCGCAGTTTGTGTCGACTATAGCTACTATAGGAATCTTCAATTTTTGCGCTTCTTTGACGGCAATACTCTCGCGCTTGGGATCAACGATAAACAAACCTCCGGGAAGACGTTTCATTATTTTTATGCCACCCAGAACTTTTTCAAGTTTGTTCATCTCTTTCTGAAGTTTCATTATCTCCTTCTTAGGAAATGCCTTGACGCTGTCATCGGAAAACATCTTCTCCAGAAGGTTCAATCTCTCAATTCTCTTATTGATGGTATTAAAATTGGTCAGCATCCCGCCCAGCCATCTCTGATTGACGTAAGGCATCCCGCATCTTTCCGACTCCTCCTTAACTGATTCCTGCGATTGCTTCTTGGTTCCTACAAAGAGAAGCTCTCCACCCGTTCCCACCATATCAGCAACGAAATCATATGCGGCATGGAACATCCCCACTGTCTGCTGGAGGTCTATGATATAAATTCCGTTTCTCGCCCCAAATATGTAAGGCTTCATCTTTGGATTCCACTTGTTAGTCTGATGACCAAAGTGCACGCCTGCTTCAAGTAATAACTTCATCGATATATTTGCCATATTGTAACTCCTTGTGTTTTTTTACCGCCATCCCTGTCTCTTTGCACGGGGAACTTTTCAGAGAGAAAAGCAACGCCCCGTCAATCAAAGGATGTGTGAAATCCGTTGGCAGATAGCACAAAGATTTTAAATTAGCAAGCGAAAAAAGGCAAATAGAAAAGAAGGTGAACACACGACGCAATGATTTTTGCGATCAGTGGAGCTTCAGATGTTTCATAGAGTTAAGTGTGATAGTGGGCGTTAATCTTGATGTAGTCAAAGGTGAGATCAGAAGTGCATATTTTGTATGATTTATTCCCCATTCCGAGTTTTACGAAGACCTTTATATTTGTCCTAGACATTATTTCCAAGAGCTCTTTTTCATGGCCGTCTATGCCTTTTCCATGAGCAAATACCGGAATTTCTTCAAAGTATAGTTTAACGGCATCAACGGGAAGATTAATGCCAGTCGAGCCGGCAGCCGCTATTATCCTCCCCCAGTTGGGGTCGCAGCCGTAGAAAGCGGTTTTGACCAGATTTGAGTTGGCTACGGCATAGGCAACTTTTTTTGCATCTATTATCGAACTTGCTTCATCAACGATTATTTCTATAAATTTAGTCGCCCCCTCGCCATCCCTGACGATGGCATCCGAAAGATCCGACATTACGCTGAAAAGCATTTCTTTAAACAAAGATAAATTATTGGAATTTCGCATCAGTTGTTTGTTTCCGGCGATGCCGTTTGCCAAGATTATCGCTGTATCATTCGTGCTCATGCATCCGTCAACCGTGATTGCATTAAAGCTCCTGTCTACGGCCTGTTTAAAAACCGCATTCAGGGTATGAAAATCGATGTCCGCATCGGTCATTGCAAATGCAAGCATGGTCGCCATATGGGGCTCTATCATGCCTGCTCCCTTGGCAATCCCGCACACAGAAATTTCTCTTGAACCGATCACTTTCTTCCTGCAAGACATCTTGGGAAATTTATCCGTTGTCATGATTGCCTCTGCAGCCGCAGGAAGTCCGTTCGGATGCACCCCCCGCACGAGCTCTTCCATGCCTTCTTTGATATTCCTTACGGGAGGCCTGTGTCCGATTATTCCCGTAGATGCCACCAAAACGAGCTCATCGGCAATATTCAGCTTATCGGAAGCGCATCTCGACATGTCCACGGCATCGGCGTATCCGGCCTCGCCTGTGGCCGCATTGGCATTGCCGCTATTTGCCAGAATCGCCTGCGCCATACCCGATTTTATCCTTTCCATATCGAGGAGAACCGGTGCCGCTTTAAAGCAATTTCTCGTAAATACTGCCGATGCCTTCGCCGGCACGACGGAAAAAATCAGGGCAAGGTCCTTAATGCCATTTTCCTTGATGCCTGCATGAATACCGTTTGCCAGAAAACCGGGAACGGCGTATGTCTCCGACTCTTTACAGATCATAAAGCACCTTATTCGAGAGGTCTGTCAAAAAACATTTTATTCCGTCTGTTCTGCATCTTTTCACTGTCCGCAGCATTTCTTATATTTCTTCCCGCTGCCGCACGGACAGGGATCATTTCTCCCCACCTTCTTCGTATCCCTCTTCACGGTAGAGGTCTCTGCCGTTTGTTCTCCACGGCTCATGATATAATCCTGACTGGCCTCTTCCCGCATTTCTTCAATCTCTTCTTCCCTCTGGATTCTGACGATGCAGAGTTTTTCGATGGTATCCCCTTTAATGCGGTGGATCATTTCCATGAACATTTCATAGCCCTCTTTCTGGTATTCCCGGACAGGATCCTTCTGTCCGTAACCCCTGAGGCCGATGCCTTCCTTCAGGTGATCCATGCTCAGGAGATGATCTTTCCAGTGAGAATCAATAGACTGCAGCATGATTATCTTCATGAGATAATCCATGAGGGGTTTGCCGTATTCCTCCTCCTTGTTTTTCAGCAGCGTTTTCACGGAGTCAATGAGCGTATCTTCAATCGCGTCCCTGCTGAGATTTCTCCCCGTCTCACTGAGGTTCAAACGCAAAGAAAATTGCTTGAAAATAATATCGTCCAATCCCCTCAGGTTCCATTCCTCCGGATGCGATTTCTCGTCCACGTACTGCGAGACTATTTCGTCGACGAGTTCTTCCAGCATCTCTTCCACATCAGACCACAGATCCTCTCCCTTAAGCGCTCTCTTGCGCTGTTCGTAAATCACCTGTCTCTGCCTGTTCATTACATCGTCAAATTCCAGCAGGTGCTTGCGGATATCAAAATTATGAGCCTCGACCCTTTTTTGCGCATTTTCGATAGCCTTCGAAATGAGGTTGTGTTCAATTGGCTGATTCTCTTCCATGCCAATCCGGTCCATTATGGACGAGATTCTCTCTGCACCGAATATGCGCAGAAGATCATCCTCGAGGGCAAGATAAAACCGCGAAGAGCCTAAATCCCCCTGGCGCCCCGCCCTGCCCCTGAGCTGATTGTCGATGCGGCGGCTTTCATGCCTTTCCGTCCCGAGGATGTGGAGGCCACCAAGCTCGGCAACGCCTTCGCCGAGTTTTATGTCGGTTCCACGGCCCGCCATATTGGTTGATATGGTTACCATGCCCGGCTGCCCCGCCTGGGCAATGATCTCCGCTTCTTTTTCATGATGCTTGGCGTTCAGGACATGGTGTTTGATACCCGTCCGCGAAAGATGTCTGCTTAGGAGTTCAGACTTTTCGATGGATATCGTACCTACCAGAACGGGCCTTTTCCCCTTGTGCAGTTCCTTAATCTCCTCGATGACCGCATTAAATTTTTCTGCCTCAGTCTTGTAAATCACATCAGTATTATCTACCCTGATCATGGGCATATTGGTTGGAACCACGACAACATCGAGGTTGTAGATCTTATTGAATTCGGCGGCCTCCGTATCTGCTGTGCCTGTCATTCCCGCGAGCTTCTTATACATCCTAAAGTAATTCTGGAAGGTTATCGCTGCAAGTGTCTGATTTTCTCGCTCTATCTTAACTTTCTCCTTCGCTTCCAGCGCCTGATGCAGACCGTCACTGTACCTTCTTCCCGGCATGACCCTGCCTGTAAACTCATCAACAATTATGACCTGGCCCTCTTTGACCAGATAGTCAACATCGCGCTTGAAGAGTGTATGGGCCTTCAATGCCTGATTAACGTGATGGAGAAGCTCCATATTCTTCGGCTCAAAGAGGTTCTGCACCTTCAAGTAACCTTCAACCCTGGCAACCCCTTCTTCCGTCAACACCACGGTCCGGCTTTTTTCATCAATCGTGTAATCCTTGTCCCTTCTCAATTTAGGTATTACCTGATTGATGTTGTAGTATTTATCGGTAGATTCCTCCGACGGGCCTGATATTATCAGAGGCGTTCTCGCCTCATCGACGAGGATGCTGTCAACCTCGTCAACGATGGCATAACTGAATTCCCTCTGAACATAATCCTCAAGGCTGAACTTCATATTATCACGCAGGTAATCGAACCCGAATTCATTATTTGTACCGTAGGTGATATCGGCATTATATGCCTTTCTTCTTTCATCATCATCCATGCCATGAACAATGACTCCCACTGTGAGACCGAGGAATTTGTAAATAGGTCCCATCCACTCTGCATCCCTCTTCGCCAGATAATCGTTTACAGTAACCAGATGGCAACCTTCGCCGGACAGGGCATTCAGATAGAGGGGCATGGTAGCTGCCAGGGTCTTTCCCTCCCCGGTTTTCATCTCCGCAATCCTCCCCTCATGTAAAACAAGGCCTCCTATAACCTGAACATCAAAAGGCCGCATCAGCAAGGTTCTTCTCGCTGCTTCCCTGGCAACGGCAAATGCCTCCACCAGGATATCGCCGGGTTCCCCACCACTGCTCAGCCGTTCCTTAAGATATGGCGTCTTCGCTTTCAGTTCCCCATCACTTAAGCTCACCATGGCGGGCTCAAAATCGTTTACTTCATCGAGGATAAAAGACAGTCGCTTTAATTCCCGGTCATTTTTACTGCCTATTACCTTTCCCAGCAAAGACCCAAGCATAGATCATCCTCTCAAAAAAAAACCGGTATCAAACCGGGCTGTTAGATAACGAATAACGATCCGTCCCGCATAATACTTGCGGGCGGGCAAATCTAATTCAAATATTTTCTCGGATTAACGGGAATGCCGTTTAGTATTACGGAGTAATGGAGATGCGAGCCTGTACTTCGACCGGAATTCCCGACATAACCGAGGAGGTCTCCTCTCTTAACCATATTCCCCTGCTTGGCTGCAGTTCTCAAGAGGTGACCGTACCAGGTCGACATCCCGTATCCATGATCTATCCTAATCATGTGTCCCACATCCCGATCATAAGATATCTCAGAAACTAAACCATCGGCAGGCGCCACCACATGCACGCCCATCCTCGTCGCAATATCAATTCCCTTGTGAAATTCTCTGCCGCCGCCGATTGGTGATGCTCTGAATCCAAACTCCGATGTAACCCAGCCCTGAACAGGCCAAATCGACGGCATCGCAGCAAGTATGGACTTCTGTTTCTTAAGGAAGTTGAATAACTCATTGAAACTATTCTTCTGCTCGACCGCGTCTTTAGACAGCTGCTCGACATTTTGATCGATCTTGGCGATGACCATCCGCTGGTCAGTCTCGGCGTGTGATTTTATCCTTGTTTCGTCGTTTATCGAGCCGCCGATGCCGAGGATCTGCCCTTTATAGCGCTTATCTTCGACGTTAGCCATGGTCCTTATATTCTTATCGAGCTGACTGAGTTCTTCCATCCTCATGGCAAAATTGTTTACCTTTTCTGCCAGGTCATCGATCTGAACTTTTTGTTCCCTTGTTTGTCTTCTCAAACGTTCCAGCTCAATCTTGTCCCTCTTTATTCTGATGTAATCGTAATACGTATACATGGATGCCAGAATAACAGCCATTATACAAAATGCAACGCCCTTCAAAAACTTGTTTGAAAGGGTAAATCTCTTCGCAGAACTTTTTTTCTTGGGGATTATCAGGAAGGTATAAAAACTCTTTGGCATCTTTATTCCTTTCGGGTATCCTCGAGATAAACCGGGATAGTATAACTACCACAATCATGCCAATTGTCAAGCAAAGTTTATTCTTCTTTTAGAAAATTGACTTGACTTTGCGAGGGCGAATACGCTACACACCGCAAACATATTTACCATTTGCCACCGGTAATCTTAGAAAGGGGTTCCCATGTCAAAATATGAACCTAACTCATTAAGAAATATAGCAATTGTGGGACACGGAGCAACAGGCAAGACCTCTCTCTGCGAGTCCCTCCTTTTCATCGCCGGCAAAACGGACAGGCCGGGTAGGGTTGATGACGGAACTTCCTCAATGGATTTTGAACCGGAAGAGCAGAAACGGCATATCTCAATCAGTGCAGCGACAAATTTTTTCGAATGGGAAAAGCATAAAATTACCATCCTCGATACGCCGGGAGATTCCAATTTCTCCTATGATACGAGGAACTGTCTCCGCGTAGTCGATGGAACCGTTGTCGTCATAGATGCGGTCGGCGGCGTCGAATTTCAAACCGAGAAGGTATGGGAATACGCCGACGAGTACCGGCTTCCCCGAATCATTTTTATCAGCAGAATGGACCGTGAGCGGGCTGATTTTTTTACAAGTGTGGAGACTATCAATAGCCGCTTGGGTAAAAAGGCTACGCCCGTACTGCTGCCGATCGGCAAGGAGGACAATTTCAAGGGAGTCATCGACCTCATAACCAAGAAGGCCCTCATTTTTGACGGCACCACCGGCACGTATAAATCGGCGGATATTCCCACCGACATGAAGGACATCGTGGAAAAATACCGCGAGAACATGGTGGAAGATATCGCAGAGTCCGACGAACAACTAATGGACAAATATCTGGATGCGGGGGAACTTAGCGATGATGAACTCAAGGCGGGGCTGAAGAAAGGCGTAATGTCCTTGACTCTTTTACCTGTCGCGTGCGGGTCTGCAGTGAAGAATATCGGCATCGCACCCCTTATTGATCTGGTAATAAATGCCCTCCCCTCCCCGTTGGAACGCGGACCGGTTACAGGGAAAAAACCCGGTAAAGACGAAGCAGAAATAAGGATGCCTGAGGAATCTGCACCCTTCTCTGCCTTGGTCTTCAAGACCATTGCCGACCCTTATGCAGGGCGNNGAGGGAAAGAGCCAGAAACCGGTTGAGTCTCTGGTGCCGGGAGATATTGCCGCTGTGGCAAAGCTCAAAGAGACCTCCACCGGAGATACGATATGCAATGAAAAAGCAGCCATAATTTTTGAAAAAGTCGTGCCGCCGCCGCCCATCATGTCCTTTGCCGTGGCGCCCAAAAGCAGGGGCGATGAAGACAAGATAGTTTCCTCGATCAACCGCATAATCGAGGAAGACCCCCCCCTGACGTTCCGGCGGGAGGAACAGACCAAGGAAATGATCCTGTCCGGAATGGGGCAGGTACATATAGAAGTCTCTATCGAAAAGATGAAGAGGAAATTCGGCGTGGAACTGACCTTGAAAACACCCAAGGTCCCCTACAAGGAAACGATCAAAGGCAAGACCAACGTGCAAGGCAAGTACAAGAAACAGTCCGGCGGGCGCGGGCAATTCGGCGACTGCTGGCTTGACATAGAGCCGCTGCCGCGGGGTGGAGGCTTTGAATTCGTGGACAAGATCGTCGGCGGCGTAATTCCTCAACAGTACAGACCTGCCGTTGACAAAGGGATTATCGAGGCCATGTCGGAAGGCGTTCTTGCCGGGTATCCCGTTGTTGACGTGAAGGTTTCCCTCGTGGACGGATCTTATCACACAGTCGATTCCTCAGAAATGGCCTTCAAGATAGCTGGCTCAATGGGCTTCAAGAAAGGTGTACTGGCATGTCAGCCGGTCCTGCTTGAACCCATTGTCAACATCGACATCGAGATCCCCGATGAATATATGGGCGACGTCATCGGTGATTTAAATGGCCGCCGCGGCAAAGTCCTGGGTATGGAATCAAAAGGACCGAACAGAATTATAAAGGGACTGGTTCCCCTTGCCGAGATCCTGAGATACGCGCCTGATCTGCGATCGATGACGAGCGGCAGAGGCACGTTCACATACGAACACTCACATTACGAAGAGGTCCCGCCATTTATTGCAGAGAAGATAATCGCCGAATCGAAAAAGGAACAGCAGTAAGTTGCCCACTGAACACTCTCATTTTTTTGCTTTTCATGAGGTTGTAACTTGTCAATTCACGCGGGTGTCATAACCATAAGTGATAAAGGGTTCCGGGGGGAGCGAGAAGATAAGAGCGGTCAGGAAATCATTGCGATGTTGAAAGATGCAGGCATTGATGTCGCCTGCATCAAAATAATCCCCGATGAGAAAGATCAGATAAGAGAGACGCTGATCGACTTTGCCGATAAGAAGAACCTTGCTCTCATCGTAACGACAGGCGGTACCGGCGTCAGTCCCAGGGATGTGACTCCCGATGCAACGCTGGAGGTGATCGACAAAGAAGTGCCCGGTATGGCGGAGGCAATGCGGCAGGCAAGCGCCGCCATAACGCCGCATGCAATGATCTCGCGCGCCGTTGTCGGAATCAGGGGTAAGGCGCTGATCGTTAATCTGCCGGGCTCTCCTAAGGCAGTTCGCGAAAACCTTGTGGTGATCCTGCCTGCACTGAAGCACGCCGTTGAAAAAATCAAGGGTGATGACGCTGAATGTGCGTCTTAAGATGGTTAAGAGCGTTATCTATGTGTGTGCCGGGCCAGAAGATCCCTTTGCAACTGGGACATCTGCGAAATGCGCTTTGGGTGTCATACACGAAGGCCGGAACCATACCGGCAACATCCTCCTTGTCGACCGCCACTAATGCCTCATTGCATCTCAAACAGATACTGAACAACTGGCCGAGATCAGCGGCGATAGACAGTTTTTCCATCACTTCGTCAAGCTGTTCCTGGACATGATCACTCCCGACGGTGACGAGCTTTCCGGAAAACTGTCTGGCTGCCATATCCTTTTTTCTCGTCAGGACAACTCTGCCTTCGCTTTGGGCCTTCCTCAAAAAATTTCGATCCGCTTCTCCCCGGTACAATACGGTGTCGTAACCAAGTATACGGAGCCACTTCGCCAGCTTCCCGAGGTTAGTATCCGTTATGAACTTCACGTTTCAAGACAGTCCGCAATCTATCTGTTTTGTGTTCATTGATGATCAGCGGGACCTTGCGTTTCCTCCTCACTGATCACTTCCTTCTTACTATCCCTGACCTCTCTTCTTAGTTCTCTGATGGCTCTGTTTAACTTGCTTATCGTCCTGTTCAATCTGAACCGCTCCACTATTCCCATAAACCCGGTAAAGATGACGCCACAGAGGAACGCTATAAAAATCAGCATATACGCCGGTGCGGTCACATTGAAAAAATCATAGTATTTTAAGCGGATGAGAAGAGTATTCTCTAACGAAAAGGTAATTACAAAAAGTACAACCAGAACAACAATTACAGTGTATATAACCTTCATCTCAGACCTCCAGACGATATTTTTCGAAATACGGCATAAGAAGCTCACATGTCTTGTGTATGTCCTCGGGGATTACACGGACTTCACCCACAACGCTCATGAAGTTGGCATCCCCGCTCCATCTCGGCACAATATGCACATGGATATGATCGTCTATACCGGCGCCCGCGGCCTTTCCCAGATTGATACCGATATTAAACCCATCGGGGCTCATAGCCTTTTTCAGGACTCTGATTGCCATCTCCTGCAGGTTGAATATTTCCATTTTTTCTTCGGAAAGAAGATCTTCCAGTTGACTTATATGCCGGAAAGGAATGATCATAAGATGGCCGCTAATATAAGGGTAGCGATTTGCCATTACAAATGCAGTATTCCCTTCAAAAAGCACGAGATCATCACTTCTGAGTGATTCCCTGCAAAAAATACAGCCTGCCGGTTTTTTGCCTCTAATAAATTCCATTCTCCAGGGCGCGTATATTTTTTCCATTTAACGAAACCTTATATATCCTTCAGTTCTATAATTTCCCCTCTAATCCCGTCCCCGATCTCCAGCATGCCGATAGTATTATGGGATGCAAAGCGTCTGTCCGTCGCCGATCCCGGATTGAAGAAGAGGATGCCGTCCTTAACCGCATTCGTTGCACGATGCGTGTGCCCGTATACCAGACAGTCCACGCGTCCTATTTCTTTTAGAAGTTTGCGCTCGATGCCGAATGGCATCCCCCAGCCATGAATGAGCCCCACTTTATAATTGTTCAGTTTGAGCACCAGCTTCTTGGGAAGGGACTGCCTTACGGAAGGCAGATCCATATTGCCGCAAACCGCCTTCACTTCCTTGCCCGCAAATGCGTCAAGAACTCTCATATCAACCAGGTCACCTGCATGTAAGATCAGATCGGCGTCGCGAAAATGATCTTTCACGAGACGCGTTAGTCTTTCATCACAGCCTGTAAGATGGGTATCTGATATTACCCCTATCTTCACCCTTCAACTTCCTCAACATGTTTGCGAAGAATTATATCGATACAGCCCAAAAAGACAAGCATTATTTGTATATGGCGATGACCCATTGGCAGAGCATATATCAGGCATGAACCTGTAAAACGGAAAAGAGGAGACGCTTCTTGTCTGTTTTCACGGGCATCCCGCAATGGAGATTGCCGGCGGTTTTAGTTTGACTTTATTGCCTCACTTTTTATACTATTTATCTAAAGACCTAAGAAAGGAACTGATAACCGTGTTTGAATCCGCATTGGATAAGATGGCAGAAAACATCCTCAATCTTGATGAGGCATCCCTCGCCAGTCTATGGGAAAAATATAAGACAAGAATGGAGCATTTCGAGACAACGAAAGAGTGGGAGAAGTCCGTTATCATCTTTTTCATCATCAATGCCGTGCGTGTGAAGAATCACATCTTTAACGAAAATATGCTTGAGCTCCAGAAGAAACACGACAAACCGCAGAAGCCGCCAAAAAAGAGGCCTGACTTAAAACTGGTTAAGTAAAGAGACATGGATAAGGCAGCCGCAATTAAGAGAATTAAAGAACTCCGGGCTTTAATCAACTACCACAACAGACGTTACTATCAACTGGATGCCCCGGAAATATCCGACGTCGAGTACGACCGCCTCATGAAGGAGCTCATCGAGTTGGAAGAGCGATTCCCGCAAATCGATGTCTCCGAATCCCCCTCGCAGCGCGTGGGGGCTGCGCCATTGGACAAATTCAGCACGATCTCGCACCTTACCCCGATGCTCAGCCTTGCCAACGCCTTCTCCGAGCAGGATATTTTAGATTTCGACGAGCGCATCAAACGCTTCCTTGGTACGGACGAAAAGATCGCCTTCGTCGTCGAGCCTAAACTGGACGGCACGGCGGTTAATCTCATTTACGAAAAAGGGGCCTTTACCGTCGGAGCCACGAGAGGTGACGGCACTGTGGGGGAAGATGTCACGCAGAATCTGAGGACCATTGATTCGATACCGCTGCGCATGAAAAAAAGCAAAGACTCCCCCATGCCTGAACGAATTGAAATCAGAGGAGAGGTGTATATCGAGATCGATTCATTCAAGAAACTGAACAAACGCAGGTTAAAAGAAGGCGAGCAGCCCTTTGCCAATCCTCGAAATGCGGCCGCCGGATCATTGCGGCAGTTGGATTCAAAGATTACCGCCAGAAGACCCCTGGAGATCTTCTGTTACGGTATTGGCCTGGTCGCGGGAAAAACATTTAAGAGACACTGGGATGTCCTGCAAACTCTTTCCCGATGGGGCTTCATGGTCAACCCCCATGTCAAACAGGCCAAAGATATCCATGAGTGCATCGAGTACTATCACCACATCGATAAAATCAGGGCGGAACTGCCATACGAAATCGACGGCGTCGTGATCAAAGTAGATGATATCGAAATCCAGGAGCGGCTGGGCGCCGTATCCCGGAGTCCGCGGTGGGCCATTGCGTGTAAATTTGCAGCCACACAGGCAACGACCATAATCGAAAAAATTGAAGTTCAGGTGGGACGAACCGGTGTACTCACTCCCGTGGCCATCATGAAACCTGTCAGAGTCGGCGGCGTCACAGTAAGCAGGGCGACACTCCATAATATGGATGAGATTGAAAAGAAGGACATTCGCATAGGAGACACCGTCATCATTCAGAGGGCAGGGGACGTAATCCCGGAGGTAGTAAAAGTAATCGTATCGACTGGAAACCGCCCTGAGCGAGAATTCGTCATGCCTGATACTTGCCCGGACCCGGGATGCCGTTCGAAAGTCGTTCGGCTCGAAGGTGAGAAAGCCTACAGGTGTATCAATATTGCTTGTCCTGCACAAATCAGGGAGCACATCGCGCACTTTGCCTCGCGCGGCGGCATGGACATAGAGGGACTCGGCGATAAACTGGTCGCACAACTGGTGGATACGAAGCTGATAAGAGACCCTGCCGATATCTACTTCCTCAAGAAGGAGAATCTTCTCAACCTCGAAAGGATGGCGGAGAGATCTGCCACTAACCTTCTTGCCGCCATAGAGCAGTCCAAAACTCCGCCCCTTGAAAAATTCCTCTATGCACTCGGCATAAGGCATGTGGGAGAACACATGGCGAGGGTCCTTGCCCGGTCGTTTAAGACACTCGAAGTACTGATGACTGCTACGGAAGACGACCTTCTCGCCATCCGGGATATCGGACCCGAGGTAGCAAGCAGTATTACCGGATTTTTCGGCGAGCAATCCAACAGGAAAGTAATCGAGAAATTCAGGAAAGCCGGCGTGAAACCGGTGGAGAAATCCCATCCTAAAGATGCACGGCTCGCGGGAAAGTCCTTTGTGTTCACGGGGACGCTCGGCAGACTGACAAGAAACGAAGCGAAGGAAATCGTCGAATCCCTCGGGGCTTCCGCCACGGAATCGGTTACAAAGACAACCGATTATGTCGTCGCCGGCGAATCACCCGGCTCTAAGATCGAGAAGGCAAGGGCCTCGGGCATCAAGATCATCGACGAGAAGGAGTTCCTGAAACTGACTGGCAGGAAATGACCAGAATGAAGCGGATGCATGTTATCATCTCCGGCAGGGTGCAGGGAGTTTCCTTCCGGGCATATACCAGGGAAACTGCCGTGGCTTTGAAGCTGACAGGTTGGGTGAGGAATCTCCACGACGGCAGCGTTGAGGCCGTCTTTGAAGGAGAGGACAAGAATGTGAAGTCCATGCTCGAGTGGTGCAGAAAAGGTCCCCGCCACGCCGTTGTCAGCGACGTTGACGCGACCGAAGAGCCATACACCGGAGAATTCCGCGATTTCCGTATAACCTACTGACCGAACTCCTTGAACGTTTCTTCAAAGCCCTTCATCGAATTAACAATCGTGGCATCCTCAACACAGAAAGCGATCCGGAAATTACC
>PLLV01000122.1 GCA_003142295.1 Syntrophaceae bacterium | reverse complement strand
TATCATGCCCAATTGTTCAGGATTGATCCTTGCTTTTATTTCTTTGATCCAGTCATCTATCATCTTATCATTTTCGTCCAGTCATGAGAAAAACGGTGAACTCCCGCACGGTTCCATCGGGCAAATCCTTTACAACCGCAGCCGCCGTCACATCGCGCACGTCCTGAAATCCGCCCTGCATGAAAAGCCGGCGCATCTCCGATCTGTCAAAACCAAAATGGACTACTCCTGTCTTGTCTCTGTGAAAATCGCCTCCGTCGGAATCCAGGTCGGCAATACATAAATGTCCTCCCGACAAAACCCCATTGTAAAACTCATGGAAGATGTATCCGAGATCCTCGACATGATGCAGGGTCATGCTGCTGACAACGAGGTGATATTTATTTTTCAGCACAACACCCTTTTCCAAATCAATGAACTCGGTTTTGACATTGGTCAGCTTCCGCTCCTCGATCTTGGATCTAACGACATCAAGCATGCCGTGAGACGAGTCGGCTCCCGTAATGGTTCTCACAGAAGGTTGAAGCTGCAGCGTAACCAAACCCGTTCCGCACCCGAAGTCAAGGACGTTCATATTATGATTAAGCTTGACCTCACCCATTATGGCTGCTGCTTCTTTGATAGTCTTCAATGGCAGCCAGAAGTGCATTAACGCCCATAAGGGAACAGTGCCTCTTTTTCTCAGGAATACCTCCCAGGGCAATTATCACGTCGTCGTCCGTCAATTGTTTCGCCTCTGCTATTGTTTTACCGAAGGCCAGCACCGTGGCCATGCTGCTCGTTGCGATGGCGTGGGGACACCCGAATGTCTTAAACTTGATGTCGGATATCTTTCCCTCTCTAACTTTGATCCATAGTTTCATCTGATCGCCGCAGGAAGGGTCTCCGACCAGGGCACATCCATCGGCGTCAGGAATTTCACCGACATTCCGAGGGTTTGAAAAGTGGTCTATTACAAGTTCATTGTAAAAGAGAACGGGGCCTTCCAAAGATTGATGTCCTTGTTCGTTTTTTTTCTTGTACAGTTCTCTCCAGTCGTTTGATTTCGTACCCATTCTCAATGTTACTCGCTAAATGATCTTAAGTATTTCCGTCGGTTCGGGTTTTGATAAGAACTTATTATGGAATATACCGCCGTTATATTGTATCGCCGACGTCATTCCCTCACACAGTCAATCTCCGGCGAGTATGGCTTGATGTCGATTACCGGCGTTCCGTCAAAGGCATCAAGGCCTCTCACGATGAGCCTGTTGCCGTCAATGCCGAGAATATCTATTACTGCAAATCCAATCGGGTTCGGGCGGGCGGGCGAGCGGGTGGCAAATACTCCGTGCTCTTTTTTTGAATGGGGCGGGATGGCGGTGAGCGTGCCGCGGTCCGCCCTGTCAAGCCAGTAAAGTACGATCAAGTGCGGCCGCTCTACGATATCTTTTAACCCATCTACAAATTCCGGAAAGATTTCAATCTCACTTGTAGTGGGAGAAAGCCTTCCCTGGTGCGGCGCATCACCCCTCACCCGGTAAGGCGAGTGTATCACGCCAATGGGAACCAGTTCCATAGATTGTGAGCAGTTCTCTCTTCTTAACCCGCCCATAGGGTTTACCTTATCAGTATTTACTTTTCCCGCGGATACGGCCAAGCCATCACACCGCCTTCCATGACTTTGACGTTACGCCACCCCTTGTCCTCGAGGACGAGGGCGGCCTCATATCCACGGAGGGAGATTTTACAATAACAGATGATTTCTTTCTCCCGGTCTTCGGGAAGTTCATTGAGCCGTTTTCGAAGGGCACCAAGGGGAATGAGGATTTCGCCTATGCCGAGTCGCATTTGCTCATATTCATCGGATCCTCTCACATCAAGGAGGAACGGTTTTTCGTTGTTCGTCAATTTCCGCATGACTTCCATGGTGGAAATGCCCTTCATCCTGCCCTTCATCTTGTTCTGCATGATGTGCGCTGTGGCGATAAAGTGATCGATGGCCAGGGAAAATGGTGGCGCGTAAGGGAGATCGGAATTGACAATATCCTCGACAGTCAGGCGGCCCTGAATGGCTATGGCCCACTGGCTGATCTGTTTGCTCACGTTTCCAGGGCCGACACACTGGGCGCCAAGGATCCTGCCCGTTGTCGTGTCAGCAACGAGCTTGGTCACCAGAAGCTTACCTTCCATGAAACCCGGTTTATCGGGGCTTGTGTTAATCACAGTGATGATATCCTTTTCCCCCGCTTTCTTTGCCGCAGCCTCGGAAAGCCCCGTCGAGCCCGCCGCGTAATCAAATACCTTGCAGATCCCCGTCTGGATCGTTCCTGGAAACGTCACACAGTTTTTCGATGCGGCGTTCTCCCCCGCCACCCGTCCCTGGAGATTGGCGAGATCGCCGTAGGGGGCCAGCACCTTCCTGCCGGTAATGCGATTAATTGTCTCAACACAGTCTCCCACGGCATAGATGTCGGGATCGGACGTCTGCATGTATTCATCTACCAGGATCCCCCCCGTTTCCCCTATTTTCAACCCCGCCTGCTGGGCCAGTCTCACGTTCGGTCTTACACCGATGGCCACAACCGCAAGCTCGCAAGGCAATTCCGCTCCGTTCTGAAGCTTTACCGCTGTCAATTTGCCGTTCTCGCCGAGGAACCCGGCAATGCCGTTATCGGTGATGACATTTGCCCCATTGCTCTTCACATGAGCCTCAACAAGCTTTGCAAGCTCCCAGTCAAGGAACGTAAGGAGCTGGGGCAGCAGTTCGATCACGGTGATCTCGATGCCCGCGAGGCGAAGGGCTTCGCAGGTCTCGATACCGATCAAACCCCCACCGATCACGACGGCCTTCTTGATCGTTCCTTCGTCTCTGACTTTCCGGAGGAAGTCAGCATCTTTCATGGATTGCAGTGTGGTAATACCGGAAAGACCGACGCCGGGAACGGGGGGCATTTGGGACACGGAGCCGGTGGCAATAATCAATTTATCGTAGGTCATTTCACCGGTCTCACCTGTAGCCGTATTTTTGAATGAAACGGTGCGCACCTTCCGATCGATGGCGGTCACTTCTGTATTCACCTTTGCCTCAATATCCTTTGCATTAAGGTAGAACTGTGGATTCCTCGTCACACCCGTGGGTGTGCAGAGGAGCATGTTTCTGTCATCAAAAAAGCCGCCGATGTAATAAGGGTATCCGCAGGAGGCCATAGAGAGATCGGCATCCTTCTGCAGGATAATGACCTCGGCTGCGTTGTCAATTCTTCTCGCTTTGGCCGCCGCCTTGGGACCGGCGGCGGAACCTCCAACAACAACAATCCTTCTTCTTTTTTTCATAGCCTTTGCCCTTTCATTAATCAAACTTGACCACGATTCGTGAAGCCATGCCGAAACCGATAACAACCTGAACCTTGTCCATCTCAATGGTGATCGGCCCCTGAATGAGTAGCGGTGTAATCCTGGTGATTCTCTTTCCGGGGGTGATCCCAAGCGATTTTAGAGTACTCATGATACCATATCCCCCTTGAATATCATACACCAAACCTCTGCAACCGGCCTCCATGCACGCCAAACTGATCAACGCTTCGTCTTGCATCATTTATCCTTTTTCCCGACGGCGAAATTTCTCAGTGCCCTGTGTAATGTCGTGGCGGCAAGGAGCGCACAATGCTTGGCGTCGTCCGGCAACCCTCCCAGATGCTCCAGAATGGAACTCTGGTTGATCCTGATGCAGTCCTTCGGGGCTTGTCCCTTCGCCATCACGGTGGCTGCCGATACCGCAGCATGGGATGTCATACAGCCATCGGTGGTGTATCGAATGTCTTCAATTCTGCCGTTTTTCACCCGTAGAAATATCTCCACCGTATCACCGCATGGTCCGGTGATCTTTGCATAGCCGTCCGGCTTCTCCATCGTACCGCAATTTCTCGGGTTCATCCCATAATCGATGACTTTTTCTGAAAAAACCTCCCTAGCCTTTTCAAAGAGCAAATCCATCATTTCTTTCTTAATTTGTTCTTCTTCCACTTCTTAACTCCTGCGTAACCTTCCTTCCTCTACATTTTTTTATCGTACGCATTCTGTACAAACCTTGTGATGGGGGATTTCATTTGTGACATGCTGCTCCCTGAGCGCACGGCGCTGTGTCGCAGCGCTCCTCTCTCCCGCAACAGGTTTTGCTCCCCTGTGAGCCCATTAACTGACCCATTCTGGATTGGACACCCTTTGACAGGATTCTTGTTAAATCTTCACTTCCGCAGGAACCGCATTTCCTGACGGATTGCTCCTGCGTCATTCCTTCAAGAAACTCTGAAATTCCACCGCATATGGTACATTCATATTCATAAATTGGCATATCCCACAAAAACCTTTCTATTTCCTTGTCATTCCTAAAATCGGTTTGATGGCTTTGGCAAAAGCCTCGGCAGCGAGGGTTTTCCCGTAATGATAGATAAAAGGCTTCCCATTGTCTGATGCCTCCACGATCAGGGGTTCTATAGGAATACTACCCAAAAAGGGGACTCCCATCTCGCCGGCCATTTTTTCGCCGCCCCCACGCTTAAAGATATCGACTACTTTCTTGCAGTGCGGGCAGACAAAGCCGCTCATGTTTTCTATGACTCCNNGGGGTGGTTACAATAATGGCTCCGTCAGCGTCCGGGATCAGTTGGGCAACGGAAAGGGGTTCATCCCCTGTGCCCGGGGGAAAATCGATAATGAGATAATCAAGGGCTCCCCAATTAACCTCGGCTAAAAGCTGTTTAATGACGCCTATCTTCATGGGACCTCTCCAGATCACAGCTTTGTCCTGCTCCGGCATGAAAAATCCTATGGACATTACTTTAATTCCTTCCACATAATCAATGGGCTCAATGCCATCATTACCAGCTTTTATGGGTTCCCCCTCGAGATGAAGCAACGTAGGTATACTGGGGCCATGAAAGTCGGCATCCAGAATGCCCACTTTTCCCCCTTCAAGGGCCAGGGCAACAGCGACATTAACCGCCACGGTGCTCTTGCCGACGCCCCCTTTCCCGGAAAGGACCATAATTTTGTGTTGAATCTGTGCCATACGATCCACAAGATCTACATCCTCGGCGAAGGCTTTCAATTTTTCGTCAGATTCCTTTCGTTTTCCCTGACAACTCTGGTTGCCACTATTATTGTGTTGTTCACAATCCATCTCTGTTCTCCTTTAGTTGCTTGATTTCTTTTCCTGTATTATGGACTCCATTTTATTCCAAATGGAAATTATTTCACCTGCGACCTCGTCCTGAGCGTATTCAACAAAGGGCACTGCCTGAACGAGGGAGCGGGGCACCTTGGCCGAGAAGGGAATCCTTCCCACAATTTCTATGTCTTTTGATTCACATATATCGTTGATCTTTCCTGAATTTTCAGGATTCAAATCGAATTTATTGATTACGACTTTGACGGGGATCTGAAAATGCCCGGTCGTGTTGATTATTCTCAGCATGTCATGTATCCCGGATAACGTTGGCTCGGTGACAACCACCGCCAGATCAGTGTCTGTAATCGAGGCAATAACAGGACACCCGATCCCCGGGGGACCGTCGATAAGGATATAAGATTTCTTTTCTTTTTCTGCTATTTCTTTCGCTGCCTGCCTGATTCTTGATACCAGTTTCCCCGAATTGTCTTCGGCAATGCCCAGCCTGGCATGCACGAAAGGGCCGTATCGCGTGTCGGAGATGAACCATTCGCCCGATACGTTTTCCTCCATCGAGATTGCCCCGTATTGACAGATACGGCTGCACAGGGCGCATCCTTCGCAGGAAACGGGATCAATTACGAAGTCTTTTCCGATTGCATTAAATCGGCACATATCGATACATTCACCGCATTCGCAGCAAAGTGCTTTATCAATCCTGGCTGTCTGACCACTCCTGAATTCGAAACGCTCCTTCACGGAAGGATGCAACAGGAGATGCAAATCGGCGGCGTCAACATCGCAATCCACCATAACCTTGCTTTTCGCCAGAGAGGCAAATGATGCGGTCAACACCGTCTTTCCCGTGCCGCCTTTTCCGCTGATGATAACAATCTGTTTCATGAAAATCCATTACGCCCCTGAGGGTTAAAGTTCGTTTTTCCGATCAATGTATTTACTTTTTCAAGCAGATTTTTCAATTCACTATCATATTCGCTTTTATAGCCGACAATCGGCAGACCTTTTGAGTATAACGATGCGATCTCCCGGTCGAAGGGAATCTTCATCAGGATAGGAATGCCGCTTCCCCGCGCATAGATGTCTACACAGTCATCGCCGATATCGTACCGGTTAAGAATGATGCCATAGGGAATCCCGATCGTTTTCAGCATCTCAACAGCAAGGATCAGGTCATTCAGGCCGAAAGGGGTCGGCTCTGTCACGAGGATGCAGTAGTCGCTTCCTCTCACCGATTCAATGACCGGACAGGTCGTTCCCGGAGGAGCGTCGATAATCACCGTTTTCGCGGGGTCAATATGTTTTTTGACCTGCCGGATCANNCCATCGGAGAAGCCTTTTTCTACGATCCCTATTTCCTTTTTGACTTCATGTATGGCGCCCTGGGGACACAGATAAGAACAGGCCCCGCAACCATGACACAGATGGGGGAAAATCAGGACGCTGCCATCTTTTCGGATTTCACCTGGCAATACGGCGATGCTGTTAAAAGCGCAGACTTCCTGGCATCTGCCGCAGCAGTCGCATTTCCCCTCGGCAACCTCCGGGATAGGAATAAATGCGGATGTTTTCTCCGAGATCAGGGGCTTCAAGAAGATGTGCGCGTTCGGCTCTTCCACGTCACAATCAAGGAACTGTACGTTTTTCAGAGACAATGCCAGGTTAACCGCAACGGTTGTTTTCCCGGTTCCTCCCTTTCCACTGGCCACCGAAACGATCACTGAGCATCACCTCTCACCATTTTTGTGCTGCAATCCGGACAGATTTGTTTGGTACAGGGCTGCCCCGGAGCATGAGAAAGCTTCAATCCGCAGTTCGGACAGACACAGTATCCGCCAACGCCGGCGCCTGATCGACCGCCGCCGCCCCTGGCCCTGCCGGTTCCTCTTCCCCCTCCTTGTCCTGCTCCCCGTCCTCTCGGTCCCGTACCATCTTTGTTTGGCATAGCGTTTACCTCCTTATTATGTTTTTTTGTCAAGACATTCCTTTTTTTGCATCTACTGTCGGCCCCTCGGTTTTTGTTAAAGCCCCTTTTCTATATTTTTCCAGGGCTTCCCTGACCGTTCCGGACACACCCGTAAATATTTCAATCCCGGCGGCTTGAAGGGTTTGAAAGGCATTGGGGCCGCAATTTCCCGTTAAAACCGCTTTGACGTTGTTAGATGCCATCAATTGGCCCGATTGAATTCCAGCGCCTCCGGAGGCCTGAAGATTAGAGTTTTCTATTGCCTGAAATCCCATCGCATCTGTTTCGACAATAATAAAGTAACGACATCTGCCAAAACGGGGATCAATTTTTGAATCCAAAGATGTTCCTTCTGATGTGATACATATTTTCATTTCATACTTCTCCTATTCGTGGTCGCATTTATCTTCGTGTGGGTGGTCGCAGATTGACTTTTCCGCGCCATATCCTTTACCCGCTCCGGGCTGACATAAGCTCTCTCCGCCGATAAGGGCGCCTTTGATGAGCTTGTCTATCGTCTCGGTCACTTTGCCGTCAATTCCTGCGATTGCTTCCATGTCCAGTTCACGGAACAGTTCCACCGCCCGTGGACCCATGCCGCCGGCCACGATGCAGCGAACACCCCTGTCATGTAAAAAACGCGGGATGAAGCCGGGCTGATGCCCCGGATTGTCGATAACTTCACGTGCGGTGATTTTATTTCCTTCTATGTCTACCAAAGTGAAAGCGGGGCACCTTCCGAAATGGGCTGCTACATATTCCCCATCAGTTGCAATTGCTATCTTCATCAAAATCCTCCTAAATCTTTAAAATATTCAGACTATAAATTTTCTTATCGATACACCGTCGATGGAGATGGGGGCCGATTGACGATCAACCCCCACTCCTTCTTTTCCCATGTTCATTGCTCCTTCAACTATCCTCTTTTTCGAGCGTGGCAATGCGATTCTGAAGTTCATTAAGCTGGCCTTTGAGAAATTCAACCTGATGCTTAAGGGCTTCTTTTTCCTCTTGAGCTGTCCAGACTGGACCATAAGATCCCGCCCCTATCGGAGCGCCTGTCCAGCCGAAAGCGGGAAACCCCGAGGCCGCTCTCTGCCATCCAGGAAGACCGGTGGCATAAAACCAATTTCTCCGTCCCCTGCCGCCGCCTCGACCGAAAAAACCGCGCATGAAGGAAGGATTGACCATACCTGGGCGGGGTGACGCGCAAAAACCTCTGCCGCCGCCTGTCATGGGACCCATTCCCGCAGGGCCTGTTCTGTCAAAACCTGGCATACTGTTCACCTCATTTCTAAATTAGAATGGTAATCATTTTCATATATAGCTAAAAAAATCGCCTATGTTGACTTACATTTATGATTCAATCGCTTACGTCATCTTTCCAGCATGGATATGAATACGTATTTTGTTATTCTGTTTGTCCTTTATACTCGCGCACCTTTGGTTCTGGTTCTCTTTCGAGTGCCGCTATACGGTTTTCAATTTCTGCAAGCTGCTTTTTGAGATGTAAAGCCTCTTTTTTTAGCATTTCTTTTTCCTCTCCTGGAGAAAGCTCAGGTCTTGCAGGTCTGCTGAAAATGGCATTACACGCTCCCAAGATGATCAACCCCGCCCGTGCCCATCTGATAAGGCTGCTGGAACCACCCACGGTGTTTCCTCTGCCGCCGCGTTTCCCCTGACCGGAAATATTTAAGGATGGAAGCATACTGAAACCTCCTTCACTAATCATAATCTGTCCCATTTCTTCAGGACTTTTCCGTTAAGATTTAATATGTCGATATCCTTGAAAAATGTGTAAATGGTAATCATTATCATTTCATTTGAAAAAAATTTTGCTATTTTCTTTCATTATAGCTGTGGCATAAACTGTAGAACTGGATGAGATGGTTTGTAATAGTAAAATCATATTTCTTGGATAAACCTTCTTCCGTATTCGTGAGGATATCCAATGTCCGGTAGATTGATGTAAGACCAATGTTTGGATAAATTTGGTGCACCATCATGTAGATATCTTCAGCGCTTAGATTTTCTTCAGCCCGCGATAATACATCCAGAGTCTCTTCACGGCCCCACGTCATTCGATAGCCGCAGCCTTTGACCTTTCGGTGACATCACTGATATCCCTTACCGTATCCAGGTGGCATGAATGACATTCATCCTCTACTGAAAATGGATTTCAAAAAACAATGCCTCCGTCAAGGAGATATTTCAATACATCCGATAGAATCATGAAACCGCTTTTTCTTTTTTATGATTTTCCCTTCATTACACCCACACCCGCAATGACATCCAGGAAGTCATCTGGCTTGGACACGAATCTCCTTGTAAACTTTTGCACCTTTCTTTTGGAGACAGATCACATTCATTTTCGAGGCAGGTCACAAGAGGCGCCTTCTTGAAAGCTGTCAGGAAGAACACCAAAAGTCTCGAGGAATCTATGCAGTCCATTCAGCAGCCCTATAGCAACTCCTAAGTCGAGAAGTTGCTCATCGCTGAAGTGTTTTTTCAATTGAGCGAAGAACTCATCGTCAAGGGTATGGGGATCTGTTGCAATAATCTCGGTCAATCGAAGTACCGCCTTCTCTCGTTCGGATAGGTCAGAATTCTTGAAATCGTACATCTTCTGTACTTTTTCTTCACTCAATCCCTTCTGCTTCGCCGAAGCAGACCTTATTGTTCCTCAATGGCGACACCCAGAAAGCCAAGCCGATTTGATGCGAGCCATTTCTATGAGCTCTGAATCCACGCTAGCCTGGGAGTAAATGTATCGCATGAAACCAAGAAAGATGTCCAACACCCCTTGACGCACGGCAAGGGTACGCAGGAGATTCATATCATCGAAAGCGCTGTTCCTCCAAGCCTTGGAGATGCGTTGTAAGGTTTCTGATTCTGCCTCATCAACTTGGCGCAAAAGGCCCATCTTCTGTGACATTTTCACCACCTCCCGTTAAGATATGATTTTTTAGCTATTGATTTGAAGGTTATCACAATGCACAAGAATGAATGTATCATTGCGAGGCCTGTGGCTAAAACCAGCTTGTCATAGGCCATATCTTCTTCGGCGCCGGTTTCCAGGTTTTTTACGCGCACAGCCTTTTTCGCCGGATCGATTTTCAGCGCTTCCATTTGTGTCAACACCTTGACGCCTTTCACCTTCTCAAAAAAGGCGGGTGTTCTGGGAACACCAACCGGCGTCTTGATCAGTTCATCAACATCGGAAAATAAACCCTCCACATAATAGGGAAGACCGCAGGCGCTTCGGCCTCGATGCAGTTTTTGGCCCGCAGGCCACTCCACCGATAATAAGTGCCTTAAACGACATCATTTGACTCCTTTATTAATCTGTAGGTCACTCCAATCAGTGGGCGCACCCACCACCTGAATGGCCTGCACAGGTATTTTCTTCCAAAAATTGCGGCAATTTGTCGTCTCGAATGAGATCAATATTCTGTTGGACGGTGCCCTGTGCACCACGGTAAACCTTGATCCCCTGGGCTTGCAGCTTCATCAGGGCGCCCATGCCGATACCTGCAACAACCACGGCATCAACCTTTAATCCTTCCAGTGCCTTGAGAGGCTGACACATGCCATGCATATGATGCAGATCGTTGTTGTTGATTTCTTCCACGCTCATCTTTCCCGTATCCACAATGACAAAGCCGGGCGCAGACCCGAAATGTCCACAAACTTTGCTATCCAGTCCTTGCAATGTTTCAGTTGGAAAACAAACCTTCATACTATTATCTCCTTTTTATTCTTCATTAATACGAAAACCGACGTCATCTCTTTCTCACCCCCTTTGACAAATGGGGGCTGGGGGGACTTCTTCTACCATGTAAAATCGCCCTGTCTCCCCCTTTGCAAAATTGAAGTCACCTCTTTATCACCCCCTTTGCAAAAGGGGGCAGGGGGGATTTACTCCGCAATGGCGAGTATTCTGCTTAAGACCTCCTCTATCTCCTGCCACGCGGGCATGCTCCACCAAGTCTTCTTCGTCCTCGCTGCTCTTCAGCTCTGCATATAGTCGCATCATTGCATGCCGGGCATTCTGCGGGTCTCCCTGTACCAAAAGGCACATCCCACGTATGCTGACATTTCATACACCTAAAAATTCGCGTCTTGGCCATTTCGATTTCACCTCCCTCAATGCGGAGGGCAAGACCTTTTACCAGCACCTGAGCCACCTTATGTCGGGCCGCTTCAATAATCCTTCCGAAAGTTTGCCGTGAGACGTTCATCTGTTCCGCCGCCTTATCATGGTAAAGCCCGTCAAGGTCGGCCAACCGGATTGCCTCAAA
>PLLV01000110.1 GCA_003142295.1 Syntrophaceae bacterium | reverse complement strand
CAGGAAGAACGAGATAAAAAGGATAGTATTTGTTACACCGTGGACTTCCCGTCTTTGGCGGCATAGACGGCCTTCCCCCCTGATTGGGGTACTGCATCAGTCCTGGGAGAAGGACGCCCGGATGATGTCCCTGAAATTCGGTATTTGCTTAGATTGTCTTCAGCACGAATTTGTCCAAAGCAAAGCGCGGTCTTGCCTTGGGTGACTGATCAGGATGCCCCACAGGCAGAAGCACTACCGGGTAGATACTTTCGTCCAGTGCCAGATATTCCTTTAACTTCTCGCGATCAAACCTTCCAAGCCAACAACTACCCAGACCCAGATCAACTGCCTTAAGAACGATGTGCTCTATAGCAATCGCCACATTCATGGAAAGATAGGCCTTAACCGCTTCCTCGTCCATGATAGCGCTGGTGGTGATTGATGCATCATTCATATCTATATCCACGCCTTCGAAGGCGCCTTCTTGCAGCAGTCCTCCGAGACGCCGCTCTCTTGTTGTTATTGCCGTCAGGTCGGCGCAGCATACAAAAATAACCGATGCCTTGACGATAAACTTATAAGGCGTACACCGGCCAAGGGCCTCTTTGGCGGTAGGTGATTGAGCGACGATGAAGCGTGCGGGCTGGAGGTTTGATCCCGAAGGGGCGAGCCGCGCAGCATCCAGAAGCAGGCGGACAGTATCGGCCGAAATATCATCCTCCCTGAATTTACGAATGCTTCGCCGTGAAGCGATAACGTCTGATAATTCCACTGTGGCACCTCCATGGAAGTATTACGAGTTGAGCTCTACAACTTCCTGTTGGGCATGTCAAATGAGGATGACAGGAAGCATCTGCTGCATGAACTTGTTTTAAACCCTCAAGGAACCGTAATCCTTCGATTCTCAATTATATCAAGTACGGCTTTAGAAATTAAACAAACCGTGGTAAAAATATAAGCAATGAATATCACGGTGATAAAGGCAAAGAATATCCTATCGCGGTCTCAGGTCTATGATTATGCTTTAAATCCTTACGTAGGATGCCAGCATGATTGCCTCTACTGCTATGCCAGATTTATGAAGAGGTTTACAGGGCACAGGGAGAGATGGGGAGAGTTTGTCGATGTGAAGATAAATGCCCCTGAGCTTTTAGCATCTGAGGTGATGAAAAAAAGGGTCGGGAGGGTATGGATAAGCGGTGTGTGCGATCCTTACCAACCTTTAGAAAAGAGGTATATGCTCACTAAACGATGTCTTGAAATCCTCGTGGAAAACGGCTGGCCTTTTACAGTTCAGACCAAATCTTCCCTTGTCCTGAGGGACATCGAGATACTAAAGAGAACAGACAATGTCGAGGTCGGATTCACCATAACCACGACGGATGAGAGGGTAAGGAAAATCTTTGAGCCAGGGGCATCACCATCCAGTGAGAGGATCGAAGCATTAGCGCATCTTCACGCGGAAGGGATCAGGACATTCGCCATGGTGGCACCGATCCTTCCGGGTGCAGAGGATCTGGTTAGTGCGCTTAAGGGTAAAGTGGAGTATGTGATCGTTGACAGGCTAAACTATCATTACGCAGACTGGGCATACAAAAGATATGAGATGCAGTGGGCCATGGAAGACGGCTTTTTTTCACAAAAGGGAGAGGAATTGAGAACCGCATTTGAATCAGAGGGGATTCCATGTCAGATGGTATTTTAAAATTGCTTCTCGCAATTCCTGGTAATGGAGAGGACAAGACGATTCGGTTACTTATCTGATCATGGATAATAGTTAATAGCGAATACTATTTGAAATAAAGTATGCCTTGGAAAATCGCCCGATGCCACCTTACAGGAAAAAATATATTAACCAGTATTTTTAAGAAAACATAAAAAAGAATACTTTTCTCTACAATCGATATTTTTAAGAAAATATTTTTAGTACTTCATACATAAAGGAAACAGTTTATAATCACCCAGCATTTTTAAGAAAATATATTTAAGAGTTGACCCATCGTCTTAAATATACCTTTTTTTTAATATAATATTAGTCCATTACACCTACAAAGCAATAATGTTGGTGAGTGAAATATTATGAAGATTTACGATTGAAATGATTGATCCACATCGCCTGAAATCAGCGGCGACTTTAAATCACACGCTGGATGGATTTGTTGGAACGCTATTTATATATCATAGTAAGCCCTGTGAACAGCAGGACTATCCCGATGGTAGTGAATACCAGGTTTATCCATTTGATCCAATTCGGAGCAGCTTGGGCTTCGTTACGCAAAACTCCCAATGACCAGAAATTACCAAAGACCATGATGATAGCAAGAATCATAAGTGCGAGGTGTCCGGTTATGTAAAATAGGAACGCAGCGACAGCACTTATCAGTACGGAAAGAAATCCCATAGTTTTTGTTTCCTTTCTTATTCCAACAATGAATATACGAACTTCGCTTTTTCCGCTATTTTGAGCATCAAAATAATACAACTTCTTTTTTCATGAAAGGAAAACAGACAATAATTATAAGTAAATAACTGTTTTCATCGCTTTTTAATGTGGGAAATATAAGCAGAAAGGTCTTGTATGTCAATGAGATATTGATTGGCATCAGGCATTGTTTGTCATCTGAAATCAACAACTTTTCATGACGTTGCCTGATTGTGGAGTTCAGGAAGCTATACGTACTATAAT
>PLLV01000222.1 GCA_003142295.1 Syntrophaceae bacterium | reverse complement strand
TTCTCCTCTTTTGTCATTGATCTATCCTCCTTTTTTTAAGAACTTTTTTGCAAGACACCTCTTTCCGCACATTTCCGCGATGGCCGCCTCCCGGAGGGACATGTATGTCCGGAGGGCGCATTCAAAGGTGAATAATAGCACCATCTATTTGCTGAAATAGCAATACGGAAAAATTACGCATAATATACTTATATAAACTACGTATTATTGACATATCGGCATTAATGTAATTATAGAGATAAGAGATGAGACCTCAGATTGGCTTTCCTGTTTTTCAATCTTAGTTTTTTCCTGATATTATCCCGGTGCACTTCGACTGTTCTGGCTGATACCTTCAGCAGCTCTGCCATTTCTTTTGTCGTGCGTCCTTCTTTTATAAAAGTGATGACCCTGATTTCCATTGGCGTGAGATTGGGATATTTCGAGGACAGGGTGCGAAGAAACGGGGAAATGATTTCATTCAGATTTCTCTCGAGTATTTTTAATTGATTCAATTGATGGCTGTCAATATGGGTGATCTTCAGGTTCTCGATATACGGCAGGATGAGTTCTCTCATGTTGCAAGTTACTTTGTCTTCCAGTTCAGCTCTGTCTTCCTCCCTGCGCTTAAGGAGGACAGTTAGGGCCGTATTCGCATCTTCCAGATTCCGGGATTTTTCTTCCAGCTCCCGCTCTCTTTTTTTCAAAGCCTCTTCCATCTTCTTGCGTTCGGTAATATTACGGGCAATGCCATGAATTGAAACCTGTCTGCCATTTTCCCTCATGATACGGGCGTTAACCTCCACCCAGACTGCTTCACCGTCTTTTGTATAGGTAAGGAATTCCTGAGGGCTTTGCACTTCTGTATCGCCTGCTTTCTGGCGAATGAGCTTTCGGACAACGGGCACATAATCCTGATCCAATAGATTCTCTATACTGAGTCCCACAAGCTGCTCAGGCTCGTAGCCGTAGGTTTTGGAAGCGGCGGCATTGCAGGACAAGATTTTACCATCGAAATCCAGGATAAAAATTATGTCATTGGCATTTTCAAAGAGCTCCCGGTACTTCTGCTCCGATTGCCTCGATGCCTCTTCAGCTTTTCTTCGCCCGGTTATGTCCGTAACTATCTCCACAATACCGGTGAGGGAGTCTTTTTCATCCCGTACGGGATAGCTGCGCAAAACCCAGTTTTTCGTGTAAGATGAAAAATCAATTACCTCGCTGGGTTCTCCGGTCTTGAGCGTCTTCACAGCCGGACAAATACGGCACGCTTTACTTCTATTATGAAGCCCTTGATAGCAGTGTTTCCCGTTCAATTGGCCGTGCGACAGATTAAATGCATCATGCATGGCCTTATTAGCCCATATAACTTTCAAATCCGTGTCGAGATACAATACGAGCTCCGTCATGGCATCGAGAATGACCGCTTTCTCCTGCTCCGATTTGCTGAGCTTTTCAAACAGACGGAGATATTTTTTTTCGATCTGTCGGCTCTGTGGATTCGTAATGTTAGACCCGGTTATTTTTTTCATATATACCTTCAAGAACGATCCAGCGTCTTTTTTACATTTTGATTACAGCGGTTTATCGTCAGGCAGTTTCTCACCCAGGGCAAGCCGGCAGATATCAGTGATCATATAATTTTTCATTCCCGCGTCGCGCACCTTCTTGTTGAGTGCAGCGAAGCACATGGGGCAAAGATAGACCATCGCCTCGGCGCCGTGATCCTTCGCGTCCTTGATGTTCTTCTCCTGAAAAGGCTCGAAGTTCTTTCCTCTCGGGAAAAGCTTCAGCCCCGGGCCCGCCACCTCCACGCCGCAGCATATGGCATTGATGCCATCATGCTGCCTTTTCACCCGCTCCAGCCCAGTGAGGTCGAAGATTTCGTCCGCCAGGTAATCCTTCTCAGGCGTGTACCGGGAGGCGCAAGGCCTCTGATAGGCGACCTTCATGTTAAGTTTCCTGACTTTGCTCTTGTTTCCTTTCAGATAGTCCCTGAGATACTCAAATACGTGGACTGGCCGGAAGGGGACACTGATGCCGCATTCCGGTGCAATACCTTTAATGGCGGCATAGCAGTCGTCGTGCACGAAGACGATTTCCTTTGCCCCGGACTTGGCCAGGTTGTCGACCATGGCCTGTAGACGATTCAGCATGACCGACTCCTCCCCCATGTGGGCGAAAAGGACATTGCAGAAGTAGTGTTTCCCCTTGAGCAGCGGCATCGTCTCGAAGAGCTGCCCCTGGATGGCCCAGGGCATGTTACCCTGCATAACGCAGATGGACATTACCCGGTCTTTGGAGTCCACCGGTCTCGGTTCGCCTTCCGGCTTGAATCTCTCGGCCATCTGGGCCCTCAGAGCCGGGTCGGTGAAGTTACCGCCTTCCTCCATCCTTTTCAGGATCAGATCAAAAGGGCGGGCTCCCTTTGGACAGTACTCATTACATGCGATACAGGTCACGCAGTCCTTCAGCCAGGCAACCTTTTCACCCTGCACAAGTTTCTTAAACTCTCTGCCCCCACTTTCCCGGTCAAAATCCAGGTACTGGCAACTATTGAGACATTCTCCACAGAAATCGCATTCATCTTCGTGAAACATAAATTCTCCTTACTATTCTGACTTGTGCCCCAATCTGTCACAAGTTATTACACCTTGAGGCCACTAAGTTGTTGAATTCGGTAGCGACCGCATTCCCCGTAGCTTGCTGCGGGGTAAGCGAGCGAATGCCGAACGACTGTTCCTTAAGAATCGAAGATTCTCCGCAGCTTGCTGCGGAGAGCTTCAATTATTACCTATCAGAAAAAGGTCTCTGACAATAGCATTTTTATCCCTACCTTCAAAAGCGTCTGTCAAGGATTAATATTGGACCGTGAGAGTCGACCTTCACGTTCGCCTTTCACTCATCATCTGAAATTAATCAGTTGACTGAAGAAGAACACTATCCGAAATGAGTGCAATATTTGAATTGAATTTAGTTCACGTATAGTCATCGGCAGATTGCACTTGCATTATTCTTTTTTCTATGGTCACTTAAAGGGCTGAAAGAATCTGCGCCTTGTAATCATGCCAGTCTCAAGCTGCAACATCCATTTACCGTTTTATTTTTCTTTTTGTGTTCCTTTGTTCTCATCGCAAATGACCCGCATTAAGGTTGCCATGGATTGGTAAAGGAACCCCGCTTTCATAAAGATCGCGGGTGAATCTATTTTTCAAGAGGAGTGACGCGATGCAGAATTTCACTTTAGAGAATCCCACCAGGATCATTTTCGGCAAGGGTATGATTGCCCGCATAGGCAACGAAGTCAGACGTTTCGGTACGAAAGCACTGCTTGTCTACGGTCAGGGAAGCATCAAGAAACACGGAATTTATGATCAGGTGATCTCGTCTCTAAAGGAGGCGGGCCTGCATGTCGTGGAGTTTTCCGGCGTCAAATCGAATCCTGTGCTCTCCTATGCCCTTAAAGGAATAGAGCTTGCCAGAAACGAAGGCGTCGATGTTGTTCTTGCCGTGGG
>PLLV01000094.1 GCA_003142295.1 Syntrophaceae bacterium | reverse complement strand
AACCTGACAAAGAGGGCAAATATCAAACGACGACTTACGACTATGAGCGCCCCGCCGTCTCGGCGATACACGAACTGGCGCCGGACAACTATTTCTACGCCGAAGGGCGTAAGGTCCAGGTTGACCAGGTCAATTTGAGTCTTTCAGAAATCGAGGAATGGCGTTTCTGCAACAGTTGCTCGCATATGGAACTGGCAGCGACTGGCGATACGACATCCACCTGTCCAACCTGCAGCAGCGTCCTGTGGTGCGACGACGGTCAGAAAAAGCGGATGATTCGTATGCGGCAGGTTATGGCCACGACCTCCGACCACGCCAGCCGCATCCAGGATGACAGCGATGAACGGGAGCCGGAATTCTTCCACAAGCAGATTCTTCTGGATATGGCCGAATCATATGTGGAAGCTGCATTCAAGGTCAGCGACGAAGATTTTCCTTTTGGAATGGAATTTATCCGGAAGGTTACGTTCCGGGAGATGAATTTCGGCAAGCGGGACAATACGGGGGAGACCCTCATGATCGCGGGGCGGGAAATCCCCAAAAATGGATTCTCCGTCTGCCGGGGCTGTGGCAAGGTTCAGGGGGACGAGAAGCCCCTTCATACCATGACCTGCAGTAAGAAGGATGCGGATCCGGCAAAAAACATTCTTGATTTCCTTTATCTCTATCGCGAATTCACCTCGCAAGCGTTGCGCATTCTCCTGCCGGCGAAACCCCTGTCCTGGCCGGACAGGAAGCTTCATTCCTTCACGGCGGCGTTCTATCTGGGATTGAAGAAGAAGTTCGAGGGCAATATCGATCATCTGCGGGCGACCATCCATGAAGAGCCCTCGCCGGATCATCAATACCAGAAAAGATACCTTGTCCTGTATGACATGGTTCCGGGAGGTACGGGGTATCTGAAGGAACTCATGCAGAATGAGCAACCGCTCATGGACGTCTTCCAGATGGCTCTGGACGTTCTGAAGGCCTGCGGCTGCAATCAGGACCCTGAAAAAGATGGCTGTTATCGCTGCCTCTACGCCTACCGTAACAATTATGAACGAAACAACACCTCACGGGATACGGCCATCGAGTTATTATCGGAGATCCTCAAATATCGTGATCGCCTGGTCAAAACCGATTCCCTGAAAAACGTGTCGATAAACCCCCTTTTGGACAGTGAGCTGGAGGAACGTTTCATAGAGGCACTGCGATCCTTCCGAACGAAGGATGTCGAAGTGACTCTGCGTCAGGAGGTCGTCAAGGGAAAACCCGGCTGGTATCTCAAAGTGAATGATCGGGGATATTTCATCGTTCCCCAGGTGGAACTGGGACACGGGGATGGCGTCGTCGTCCCGTCCCGGGCAGATTTTGTCTTTTATCCTGAATTGTCCCGCGATGGCAAACCGGTCGTCGTTTTTACCGATGGGTTCATGTACCACGCCGGGAAAGGCGCAAATAATCGCATTGGCAAGGACGTGGCACAGCGGATGGCCATCGCCCGGAGCGACAAGTACGTCGTCTGGTCCCTTGCCTGGGATGACGTGGAAAACAGCATCCACAAAAAAGGCGGCCACTACGATAATTTTCTCGCCGATCAGAGTGAAAAAATCAATGGCCTCCATGCCAAGTATAATGCCCAATTCAAAGTCAAGCAATTGGGGACCATCCGACATCAATCGAGCTTTGACATGCTCATGACGTATCTTGCCAATCCAGATTCCAATATGTGGCGGATGTACGCCCTCATTCATGGTCTGGTGCATCTGGATTGTGTGTGCAAGGAAGAGGAGGTTCGTTCCGTTGCTGAAAGACTATGGGAAGATTTATCCTGGCACGATGTCCAATTGGATATGAAGCTGGATAAATCAGGGTCTTTTCTTGGCGGGCTATATCAGAAAAACTGCGAAGATAGTCCCCTGATCAAACTGGTCGCTTATATTGGCAAGGATGAATATGGAGAGAATCGTTTTCATAAAATATCCATCATCTGCCGGTTTTTTGATGACGATGATCTTGCAGACAAGACCCATTTCAAGGGGGCATGGAATGGCTTCATCAGGATGTACAATGTCTATCAATTTATTCCGAATGCAGTCTTTATCACCACGAAGGGGATTTCTGAAGGTCAGTATCTTTGGTTAATGACTGATGCGGCAACGCAAAAGGATCGAATGCCCGACGAATCCGATTCTCTGGCAGCATTGCAGGCCGTAACCGATGCCTACATTCATCCATTCCTGTCTTTTCTCGTAGCGCATGGCTTGCCGCTTCCCGAACCGGGTTTTGAATTATGCGATGAAAAAGATGAGATTATTGCAACCGCCGAGCTGGGCTGGCCGGACAAGAAGATCGCCTTCCTGAAAGATTATGAAAAGGAGTACGAACAGATCTTTGACGCCAAAGGCTGGCGGACAATGGCGCTTGATGCGGTGATTGCTGATCCAGCTATATGTGTTTCCATGCTTAAATGAGGAGAAAACTATGCCCACACCGAAACAAAAACTTATCGTCGCCATATCCAATGATTTTTTGAAGTCTTTTTCGGGCATTCCCAAGAGAGAACAGTCCAAGGTCCGGGAGTTTTTTGAAAAATTCCGTGTGAACCCCGCATCGCCTGCTATTCACTATGAAAAAATCCAGAAGGCAAAGGATGAAAACATCCGTTCCGTCCGGATCAATCAAGATTATCGGGGAATCATTCTCAAGCCGGCTTCGGGAAACGTTTACATGCTCCTCTGGGTGGATCATCATGACAAAGCCTATGCCTGGGCGGAAAATCGCATTTTTTCGATTAACGCNNCGAGACGGGTGGCCTCCAGGTCGTGAATGTTGAAGAACAAATCATCCCAGAGAAAAAACCGCAAGCAAAAGATTCAGGCAAGCGCCTCTTCGATTCTTACAAAGATGCTGAATTGCTGCGGCTTGGCGTCCCGGAAATCCTTTTGCCCCTTGTGCGCCAACTGAAAAGAAAGGATGATCTGGACACCATCGAAAACCAATTGCCCCAGGAAGCCTATGAGGCCCTCTTTTTCCTGGCCGAGGGATTTCCCATGGAGGATGTCCTCAAAGATCTGGAAAAAGAACAAATACCGGTGGCAGTGGATACCTCTGATTTCGTCGCGGCCCTTGAAAATACGGACAGCAAGAGACGGTTTCATGTTGTGGAAGGGGCTTTGGAACTGGCGGAAATCCTGAATTCACCATTGGAGCTATGGAGAATTTTTCTCCATCCTTCGCAGAGAAATATTGTGGAAAAGGAATATAATGGACCCTTACGCGTTCTCGGCGGGGCGGGAACGGGCAAGACAGTTGTTGCGATGCATCGGGCGCGATGGTTGGCGGAGCAGATCTTTACAAAGGAAAATCATCGCATATTATTCACAACCTTCACAAAAAATTTGGCGGCGGATATCAAAGAAAATCTCAGGAAGCTGTGTTCATCAGATACCATGAAAAAGATCGACGTTATTAATATTGATGCCTGGGTGATTCAGTTCTTAAAAAAGCATGGCTATAACTATACCTTGATTTTCCAGGACAATACAGGGCCGTACTGGCAGAACGCCATTAACCTTGCTCCTGCAGGTATAGATATAGACGAATCTTTTTATCCGCAAGAGTGGTCGCAGGTTATTCAAGCCCAAGGAATAGCAACTTCCGATGAATACCTGAAAGCGTCACGAGTAGGGCGGCAGAGAAGATTGACCCGTCCTATGAAACAAAAAATGTGGTCTGTGTTTGAGGAATACAGGGCGCAATTGAATGCAAAAGGTTTGAAGGAGATGACGGACGCCGTCAGAGATGCCCGGATCATCCTGCAAAACAAAGGTGACATTTTACCCTATAAAGCCATTATTGTTGATGAGGCCCAGGATATGGGAATGGAAACGTTTAAGCTGATACGGCAGATGATCCCGGAATCGCGGGGAGAACTGAAAAATGATCTTTTCATTGTGGGTGACGCCCATCAGCGAATCTACCGGCACAAAGTTGTTTTGAGCCGCTGCGGTGTCAATATCAAGGGACGAAGCAAGAAGCTCAAAATCAATTATCGCACCACGGAGGAAACGCGCAAGTGGGCCGTCAAGTTACTGGAGGGTAAAGCCATTGACGATCTTGATGGCGGTCTGGACTCGCAAAAAGGCTATAAATCACTGCTCCACGGCGAGTCGCCGGAAGTCCGATGCTTCAATTCCTTTACTGAAGAAGTACAATTCATTACCGCATATCTGAGTGAATTGATCAAGGATGGGGTTGATGTGAATACGGTTTGTCTTGTGGCGAGAACAAATGATCTTTTGAAGCAGTACGAATCGGCCCTTCAGGAAAGAGGCGTTAAAACATATTTGGTCAAACGGAGCGTCGCGGAGGACCGGAAGACAGCCGGTTTGCGCTTGGCCACCATGCATCGTGTTAAGGGACTGGAGTTCGATGACGTGATCATCGCCAGCGTCAACGAGGGCGTCGTGCCCTTGCAGTCGTCTTCATTTGGTGATGCATCATCCGATCTGGCAGAAGAGACAGAAAATTTGGAGCGAGCCCTGCTCTACGTTTCCGCGACAAGGGCAAAGAAAAAAGTGCTGATGACGTGCTATGGTAAAAGTAGTCCCTTCTTGATCTCGCGGA
>PLLV01000051.1 GCA_003142295.1 Syntrophaceae bacterium | reverse complement strand
GCAAAGCATTGCTTCGTTGATTGCTTCGGATGCATGTTGGCCGGCGCTAAAGAACCCGTATCGGATATCACAGTTAACTATATCGAAGCAATGGGGGGCAACCCCGACGCCAGCGTAATAGGCCGCAATCTTAAGACTTCCGTATACAACGCAGCCATGGCTAATGGAGTGCTGGGCCACGCGTTGGATTACGATGATATGAGTGCCTCATTAATCGGACATNNGGCGAATACAGGAAGATAAGCGGCAGGCAGGCCCTTGAAGCCTTTGTATTGGGCATCGAGGTTTCTTGTGCAATCGGAAGAGGCGCGAATCCCGATCACTATCAAAATGGCTGGCACCCGACGACTTCCATAGGAGTTTTCGGCGCGACCGCTGCCGCAGGTAAAATTTTAGGTCTTCCCGTCGAAAGATTGATTCATGCATTCGGCATTGCCGGCAGTGAGTCTTCCGGTCTGCGGGAGAATTTTGGAACGATGACCAAACCGCTGCATGCCGGAAGGGCGGCGGCTAAAGGTGTGCTTGCAGCCATGCTGGCAAGCAAAGGTTTTACCGGAACCGGAAATATATTTGACCNNCCGGTAATTACGATTTGGAAAAGATTCATAAATCACTGGGCAATCCTTATGAAGTTGAATCACCAGGTCTTTCCATTAAGCCTTATCCGGCTTGCGGTGCTACTTTCAATGGTATTGATGCCATGCTTGCCTTGATCAAGGAAAATAAAATTGCTCCTGAAAACGTCAAAAGAATTGAATGTGGTTCAGTGCCTATCGCCAAAGATGTCCTGATTTACCCCTTACCCAAAACCGGCCTGGAAGGAAAATTCAGCATGCCTTTTTGCCTGGCATTAGCGCTGACAGAAGGAAAAGTGGCACTTGATCATTTCACTGATCAGAAAGTTTCAGACCCTGCCATTGTTAAGCTCATGGAAAAAACTAACCTGTATGTCGATCCTGAGCTGGCGAAAATAGGATACAGAGGGACATTTAATGGAATAGTAAAAATATGCCTTAATGATGGGCGAGAATATGTGAAGAGGTTGGATCACAGCAAAGGTTCACCGGAAAATCCGCTATCTGAAAACGAGTTATTTGAAAAATTTGCCGACTGCGCAGGGAGGCTCTTATCAGAAGAAAAAGTCAACAGGTCGGTAAAAATTCTTAAAGACATACAACAATCGGCTGACTTAACAGAGCNNTGAACCATGTAAAATAGGTAAGATGGCTTTAAAGAACAGGCTTGTTTTGGCTCCTATGTCTAACAATATGACGGATAACGGTTTTGTAACGGAACAAGCGATAAATTTTTATGAAGCGCGGGCTAAAGGAGGGGTGGGCTTAATAACCTGTGAGGATGGCATCATCGAATATCCTCTTGGCAATAATGTCAAAAATCCCGTGGCTATCGATGACGACAAATATATTCCCATGTTGACCAGATTAAATGAGACGATCCATGCATACGATGCAAAAACGATTATGCAGTTGTCTCACGGCGGAAGGCGCGCCGGTCGCGTGGCGAAATCAGGCTGCCTTGAGGTAACCAGAGGAAAAATCCCGGTAGGTCCCACGTCTCTGGCACACCCGGCCCCAGGTTATGTTGTCCCTGAGGAACTTACAAAAGACCAGAGTGAACAGATCATCGAGAAATTCGGGAATGCTGCAAGAAGGGCCATAGAAGCAGGTTTTGACGCAATCGGACTGCATTGTGCGCACATGTATCTATGCGGTGAATTTTTATCCCCCTGGGCCAATCATCGGACAGATGCGTACGGAGGAAGTTTCGAAGGAAGGCTGAGGTTTGTTTTAGAGGCCATTGCCAGAATTAGAAAAGAGATCGGGGCCGATTATCCGATCATACTGAGAATGAATGGTCAGGAACCGAAGGGAGGCAACACTTTAGAGGATATCCGCAAAATTGCGCAAGCCCTGGAAAAGGCAGGGGTGGATGCAATCCACGTGTCGGTCGGTTTTGCGGCAACGATAAAGGATCCTGAGTTTATCCCTTCGATCCCTCCCATGCGCTTCCCTGATGGTCCCATCGTACACCTGGCTGAAAATGTAAAAAAGGGCGTCAGCATCCCGGTTATTGCGGTCAGCAAGATCAGGGATGCCATGTTTGCGGAAAAAATCCTTCAGGAAGGGAAGGCCGATTTGATTGCAATGGGCCGAACGCTGATCGCCGATCCCGATTTTCCGAATAAATCGAGAGAAGGAAAATACGACGATGTCCGTCCGTGTATATCCTGCTGCCAGGGATGTATCAACAGGGTTATGGCGGATCTTCCCTTGAAATGTTCCGTTAATCCCATGGTGGGAAGAGAAGGGGANNGGGGCTGGAGGCGGCTTTAATTGCAGCCCGCAGAGGACATAATACTGTTCTTTATGAAAAGCAAGAAAGGCTGGGCGGGCAATTGATAGATGCGGCGCTTCCGCCGTTTAAATCGGAGATCAACAAGTTAACAAACTATTATATTAACCAAGTTAAAAAATCCAACATAAGAGTCAAACTCAATACGTTTGCTACTCCGGAAATTATCAAAGGGGAAGATCCGGACGTAGTGGTAGTTGCAGCCGGCGCTGAGCCTCTGTTGCCGCCAATACCCGGGATAGAAATGGATCAGGTAGTTACT
>PLLV01000162.1 GCA_003142295.1 Syntrophaceae bacterium | reverse complement strand
CCCGGAAAAGTAGTTCCAAATATCTTCTTCTGCGCTGTGCTTATGGGGATTATGATAGTATCGTCCTGGTCTTGACCAACCAAAGACTGTCCCTTGGATTCCAGAACACCGATGACCATAAAGGGAATCTTCTTGATTCTGATGATCTGTCCGATAGGGTCTATACTGCCAAAGAGGTTATCGACTACGGTCTGACCCAGAAGGCAGACTTTTGTTGCGTTACGGACATCCTGATCAGTCATGTTTCTCCCCGTCGTGAGACCGCAATCCTTGACTTCCAGAATGCCCGGGGTTGTTCCCTGAATGCCCGTGGACCAATTCTGGTTGCCGAACACCACCTGGGCGGAGCCGGTGTGCATGGGGGCCACCGTGGAAACGGAGGAACATTCCCGCAAAATGGCATCCGCATCATCCCGTGTCAAGGTGGATTGGCTGCCTCCTCCCATCCTGATGCCTCCCTGTGTGGAACTTCCGGGAACGACAATGAGGAGGTTGCTGCCGATACTGGAAATTTGTTCGGAGATTTTCTGGCTCGCTCCTGTGCCCACAGCCAGCATAGTGATCACGGCGCTGACGCCGATGATGATCCCCAGCATGGTGAGGGATGAGCGCATCTTGTTGACCCATAATGCCCTCAAAGCGATCCTGAGGGTGGAAAGAATACTGATCATGATTTTTTTACCTCTTCATCGCTGATCACATGTCCATCAACAAACCGGATGATCCGCTTGCTGAAAGCGGCAATATTCGACTCATGAGTAACGAGAATAATTGTCGTCCCGGAATCCCGGTTCAACTGAACGAGGAGTTCCATGATTTCGATGCTTGTTTTCGTATCGAGATTTCCCGTCGGTTCATCAGCCATCAGAATAGGAGCTTCATTGACAAGCGCACGGGCAATGGCCACTCTCTGCTGTTGACCGCCGGAGAGTTGATTGGGATGGTGGTGTTCACGGCCTTCCAACCCCAGCATTTTCAGGGCCGCCAGAGATTTCTTCTTTCTTTCTTTCGCTGGAACGTGGTTGTACAGAAGGGGGAGCTCCACATTTTCCACCGCCGTCGTCCGCGATAGGAGATTGAATCCCTGGAAGACGAAGCCGATTTTGTGATTACGAATTGCCGCCAGTTCATCACGCGAAAGCCCTCCGATTTTTTTGCCGTCAAGGAGATATTCGCCTGCTGTAGGCTGATCCAGACAACCGATTATATTCATAAAAGTAGACTTGCCCGATCCGGAAGGTCCCATGATGGCGACGAATTCTCCCTTTTCAATTTTGACGGTCACGTCCTCCAGGGCATGAACTCCTTCATCGCCGAGATCATAAAGCTTGGCAAGTTTATTTGTTTCGATCAGGGCCATCAGTGCATGAACCTCGGGGTGCCGGAGGAATTGTTATCTTTTTTGCCATTCAGGCTATCCGTGATGATTTCCTGACCTTCTTTAAGTTCGCTAGCACTGATCTCCGTGTAGTTTCCATCACTGAGTCCAATGGTCACTTTGACAGGTTTTGGTTTACCGTTTTCCAGTATCCAGACTTTCGTCCCTTTCATCCCCTGTTTATCCGGCGTTTTTTCGCTCTTTACCTTAACATCGGTTGGTTTGAAGCGCAGGGCGGCATTGGGAATCCTCAGAACATCGGGATGCGTTTCTATGGTGATGGAGACATTGGCCGTCATTCCCGGTTTCAGCTTTAACTGGGAATTGTCCACCTGGATAACTACATCATAGGTGACGACATTCGATACCGTAATGGGCGCATTGCGCACCACTGCGACTTTCCCGATGAAGATCGTATCAGGATAGGCGTCCACGGTGAACGATACGTTCTGTTCGACCTTGACCTTGCCGATATCCGCCTCGTCAACGTTGGTGTCGATCTGCATCTTGGTCAGATCCTGGGCGATACTGAAGAGAGTCGGTGTCTGAAAGCTGGCGGCGACAGTCTGGCCGATATCCACGCTTCGGGAAATGACGGTCCCATCAACGGGAGAGAGAATATTTGTATATTGAAGGTTTGTTTCAGCGATCTTTAGAGCGGCCTGCGCCTGTCCCACCTGTGCCTTGGTCACTTTCTGCTGGGCTTCCGCGGATTGGGCATTGGTTTCGGCGGTATCCAGATCGCTTCTGGCGATGAAGTTCTGGGCAAAAAGTTCTTTGTTTCTCTGGAGGGTTCGCCGGGCATCGAGAGTGGCAACGGCCGCCTTCTCCATAGTGGCTTTGGCCGACCACAGATTGGCATTTGCCTGATCGACCTGAGCCTGAACGTTGGCAGGATCTATCTGGGCCAAAAGCTGGCCTTTCTTCACCGGTGAATTGTAATCGACCATAAGCCTCTTGATTGTTCCGGATACTTGCGTGCCCACGGAAACGGTCGTAACGGCGTTCACGGTGCCTGTTGCCGTTACCAGAGCATTGATCTCGCCGCGGGAAACCTTTTCCGTTTTATAGGCCATGTTATTTCCGTTTCCTCTAAGGTAAAAGAAGAGACCCATTGAAATGATCACTACAGCGATTATAGATAGAATGATGACTTTTTTCTTCATGGTTTAGCTCCTATGGCTTTTTCCAGCGCGGCCTGTGCCGTTTTATGGTTATACAGAGCCGAATTCAGGGCAGCTCTGGCATTGTTGAGGGTAATCGTGGCATCCGCGACTTCTATGGGGTTTCCGACGCCCGTCCGGTAGCGCCCCGAGGCCAGTTCATAATTATCATTGGCCTGACCTACTGTCATTTCAGCGACGGAGATCTGTTCCGCCGCGTCCTGAACGTTCAGATAGGCTTGCTGGACGTCCAGACGGATTCCCTGGCGGATGGAGTCCTNNCCTTGCCTTGAGAATTTCAAGGTTGGCCCTGGCTTCATCAACCTGATACTTGGTTGAAAGGCCGGTGAAGAGGGGAAAACTTAGCGTAGCGCCCGCATTCCAGCCGCTGCTTAGAGGGAAGTCTGTCCCGGAATATCCGTATCCCGCGCTGCCCGATAAAACGGGGTAGTAGCCCTTTTTGGCCAGATCAATCGATTTTTCCGTGGCCTCTCGCTTGGCGATGACGGAGCGGAGATTGGGGCGGTTTGAATAAGCTGTATTCAAGACATCGTTTAGTTGCAGGTCGCTCTTCTGAAAGGCCA
>PLLV01000007.1 GCA_003142295.1 Syntrophaceae bacterium | reverse complement strand
ATTACTTACATGCTTTATAAAAGAATATTATCTCCACTGAGTTTGCTGCGGATCACAGACAATATTCGGCAAAGGACTTATCCGGTCGTTATCCTGACAGCTTTCATATGTCTTTCACATGCTGGGATGGCATTGAATATCAACATTATGATGCTTGTCACCCTTTTAATGGTAAAATCTTCACAAATTCACAACTACAGTGATGTTAACAGCAATGGAGAGATGTTTCGATCAGATACAGTGATCACAGAAAGGAGTTTATAGGAAACATGACATTAGATAGTAAGGACGCCAAATCTCAGCAAAGTGATGGTCTTGAGATCAAACCTCTCGATATTGTATTGCTCTTGCTGAAATATAAATGGATGATAATAGCAATTACCCTTGCTGCTGCGCTCATTCCAGTAGTATTCAACATCAAAGCCATAAATTTGCCATCACATCAACAGCCCTCGATTGCATCAGAATATAATTTTGCAATGTGCAAAATATTAGCTAAAAATGAAACCGGTGAGTCTCTCGCTAAGATGCTGCAGAGTGCGAAACTAAAAGCTGCAATGATCAAGAATGAAGAGCTCATAAAGATCATGGGTAATGTGTTTTATGATCCCTTGAATAACGCGTGGTTAACAAAACAGACTCTTTCAAGAGATGATATGGAAGAAATATTAACCAACAAATTAACAATAAATCGCGAAGGAGATACGCTTGGTATAATTCAGTATCATTACGATCCGAAGGTTGCTCAACAAATCTTAAAGTACTATCTTCTGGAGCTCGAAAGGCGCTGTAACGAGCTGGCAGGGGATATTAAAATGAAACGCCTGAGGGAAAAGGATGCTTTTATAAAGGAAATAACGAGGGAATACAACGATACAAAAGATCAAATGCTGAGGTTGGCGATAGCTCCACATATAGCAGAGGCACTGGTAAAGAAGAAAGAAATAGCAGTGGCTTCCTTCACTGCCTTTGAAATCATTGAACCGCCATCAATAAATACGATACCGCTTCAATATATGCCCAAGCCCAAGCAGATTAAAGGGTTGAAAATTATCATGCTGTCAGCGGCATTTGCTTTTATTTTTTCAATAGTCCTGGCTTTTTTTATTGAATATCTAAAAGTGTCAATGTTGAAAAACCCTGACACGATAAAACAAATCAAAAATTATTTGTCGTGGCGAAACCGGAAGCCTTAATCAAATGAAAGACAATGAATACAAGATAATGCTCATTGAACCGCCATATTACCGGCTGTTCAAAGATACATATTCTCTTGCCCTGTATCCCCTCTCGCTGGGCTACCTCGCAGGGACGATAAGAAAAAAGACGGACTGGTCTGTCATGGCCTACAACGCCGAATTCAACCCACCCGGCGAGGCCATTAAAATCCGCCATCTTACCGGTGATGGCCATCATCATTACATCAACAACCTTAGAGATCCATCCGGGGCGGTCTGGAGAGATATTCAGTCAACCATCAGAGACTATGATCCGACGGTGGTGGGCATTTCGGCAAAATCGCAGAATTTCGCCTCTGCCAGCATCGTGGCGAGACTGGTCAAATCCGTAAGCAGGGAGACTACAGTAATCATCGGTGGTAGGAATTCTCGTACTCATAACCTTAAAAGATCAAGAATCGTTTTATTTATTAGGTCGACTGTTAAAAAATATCAAAGATCCAAAGTACGTTTCCACGTTCCTTTTTGATCATTTTGTGCTTTTCAGGCTCGACAACATATCATACCTTATAATCGGAAAGTGGAGCTGGCTGCCGCCAGCGGGCGGCTCTTCCCACGTCGACCTGATCAACATCATCGTCGCTTACGGCGGGATCGTAGCATATTTTATATTCAGAAGAATGCTGATGCCTGTATATTATTTTCGTCACATTGCCAAGCCATACGGGCGAATATTTTCCCTGGTTATTCTGACGGCGTTTATCTGCCTTTTTCACATGTCAATGACCCTTAACATCAATGTCATGATGCTCGTTACCCTCTTGATGGTTATATCTTCAAATATTTCTAACAATATGAACAAACGGTTTGTTTAAATACAACGATCTCGGAAAAGAACTTATCAAGGAAACACTAGTGAATATTTTAGTCTGATATACAAGGGAAAAAAGGTAAATATTATGAAAATCCTTATAACCGGTGCGGCTGGCATGTTAGCTTATGATGTCTGCATGTTTCTCATTTCAAGAAATCACACAGTCATCAAAACGGATATTAACCAAAGAGAGCATGATGTTGAGTATCTTGACGTATGTAAGTTCGATACTGTTTTTGAATGTATCAATAAACATACTCCAGACTTCATTTTTCATTTTGCGGCGGAAACGAATGTCGATTTATGTGAGCAAAGACCGGAACATGCCTATAGGACAAATACAATAGGAACTGAAAATGTGGTTCTTGCGGCCTCCAGGCACAATCTTCCGTTGCTTTATATTAGTACCGGTGGAGTATTTCGCGGTGATAGTCCTGACCCCTATACAGAGTTCGATAATCCTGATCCGATCAATGTGTATGCCAAATCCAAATATGAAGGAGAAAAAATTGTAAAAGATACTTTGAGTCAATACTTCATATTAAGGGCAGGCTGGATGATCGGAGGATTGGAACTGGATAAAAAGTTTGTTTTCAAAATTCTGGGCCAGTTAAAAGACAAAAAGAAAGAGATCTTCGCGGTAAATGACAAATTTGGCAGCCCGACATTTACATTTGATTTTGCGAAAAACATACTTCCAGTCATATCAACTGAGCGATACGGCCTGTATCATATGGCAAATGTGGGAGTTGCCTCACGCTATGACATAGCACGGGAAATGGTGCATATTCTAATGCTTGAAAAAGATGTAAAAATTACTCCCGTTCATTCGTCTTACTTCCCCCTGCCTGCACCAAGAGGCCGGTCAGAGGCAATCGTTAATTACAAACTCAATATCCTCGGGCTTAATCTAATGCCTCGATGGGAAAGCAGTCTAAAAAAGTATTTAAAGGAGTCTTTAATCAACAATGGCATATATGAAAGATAGTGAAGCGCCGCTGATTTCTGTGATGATATGCACGTATAATGGCGAGGGATATTTAGCGCAAACAATTGAAAGCGTCTTAAACCAGACGCATTCTAATCTGGAATTGATTATCGTGGATGATGGTTCTGCCGATAATACCATTGAGATCGTGAAGAAGTACAAAAAGAGAGACAGCCGAATCAGGCTTTTCACCCAACCCCATCAGGGTTTTGCGGCATCCCGGAATACAGCGTTGCGTGAGTCCCGCGGCGATTGGATTGCCATTATTGACCATGATGACTTATGTTACCCGTCAAGGCTGGAAAAACAGCTATCGTTGTCCAAAATCTATCCTGAGGCAGATTTCTGTTTTTGTGACACGGACCATATTGATGAGGACAATAGGGTCATTGATTCGCAGTTTGCTCACTTCAACTTGGATTCTCCATTTATAGAGAAAAACAAAGCGGGGAATATGCTATTGAGATTGGGGGGGTTTATTGATTCGGAAAGTGTTTTTATCAAAAAGGGAATTGCGGAAAAATATGGCACGGTCAATACGAAATATTTATATGCCGCAGATTACGATTTTTTCATTCGCCTTGGATTTGAAATAAATTTCTGCTTTACCCGAGAAAAATTGAGTGCCTGGCGCGTGCATAATAAGCAGGCAACAAGGAATAATAAAGCTAAATTGAATTATGAAATTATAGATATTTTGTTGAATTATTTTCCCGATAAAAGGGTAAGTATGAAAACCAGATGTTTTATACTCATAAAAATAGCAAAATTGTTAGCGAGAACATCACTGCGAATGTGACCTGATCATGGACATCGTTTTTATTGAACTTCCAAGATTAGAAAACGAAATAGGAAAAACACCCCAGAAAGTCAACGGCCATCTTCCCAACCTCGGCCTTTGCTCGCTTGCCGCCGTCGCGGAAAAAGAGGGATATAAAACAGCGATCCTCGACGCCGCCGCTCTGCAATACTCTCCGCGGCAGATCGTGGATCAGATCAAGTCCATGAGACCGAAGTACGTCGGGATCACGGCCATGACTCACACCATCCGATCCGCGGCGTACATCGCTGGCCTGCTCAAAAAAAGCATGCCCAACGTCGTGGTGATCCTCGGCGGCGTCCACATAACTGCCGTTCCGTTCGAGACGCTTCGCAAGTTCCCCGAGTGTTTCGATATTTGTGTCCTCGGAGAGGGAGAAGTGACCCTGCCGGAACTCCTGAGAACGCTGGATGAGGGAGGCGATCTGAATGCGGTGGCGGGACTGGCCTTCGTGCAGGAAGGCGAGACCGTCCGGACGGCACCGAGGGAATTCCTGCGAAATCTGGATTCACTGCCGCTCCCTGCCTGGCACCTGCTGCCGGACATGAAAAAATATTACGGCACAACCCTAATCAGCGCAGGAGGCAGGGTGTCGAATCATCTCCTCACGAGCAGGGGGTGTCCCGGCCGCTGCATCTTCTGCGACACCAGCGTAAACGGGCACAGGCTGCGGTCGTTCAGTCCCGGATACGTCATGGAGATGATCGATATCCTCCACAAGAAATACGGAACTGAAGATATTCAATTCAATGATGACACCCTCGTGACTTTTCGGAAGAACCTCTTCGAGATATGCGAGACGCTCATTTCCAGGAATTACAGACTTTCCTGGTCATGTGATGCGCGAGCCGGCGATGTTACGGAGGAGGGACTCCGATTGATGAAAGCCGCCGGCTGCTGGCAAGTTGCCTACGGAGTCGAGACAGGCGCTTCAAGGGTGCTCGAGTTCATCAAGAAAGGGGTAACCCTAGATCAGATACGCAACGCCTTTGCGTGGACAAAAAAGGCAGGGATCAGCGCGAAGGGGTTTTTCATCATGGGGCATCCGACGGAAACGGAGGAGAGCATTCGGGAGACGGTGGATCTGATGCTTTCTCTGGACATCGACGTGGTGGGATTGACCTTCTTTACTGTTTTTCCAGGATCGCCCATTTATCCCACAATTCGGGAATATGGTCAATTTGATCCCGACTGGGACAGGACTGAAACATACGAGGTGGGAAACTTCATCCCTCAAGGGTTCACGGCTGAGCAGTTGACAAACTGGAGGAGAACCGCTCTCAGGCGATTTTACTTCAGACCCGGATATATGGTGAAGCAACTGGCCCAGATAAGGAAGCCCTATGACCTTTACCGGCTGGCGGCCGGAGCCATGAAGGTCGTATCCAGGAACATCCTGCACCGCTAAACATGTCTATCCCTTTAAACCCGTTACGGCTCTCCGATATCCCGTTAACCAAGAAAGGCCCCGTCTTTTCGGGCGCACCCTGGAAATCAAGAGAAAACGACCGGGTCATCCTCTTCTCACGGGGGCAATGGGCATTGAAAATGCTGGGTTCCGCCATCATCACGAGCCGGAACAGGGTGAAAGGCATGATCCTCATCCCGGAGTATTTCTGCGAGATTTCGCTGACCCCGATGAGGACTCCCGAGTTTGACATCCGCTTCTATCGGATTACACCGGGACTGGAACCGGATATCGCCGATCTCGAAAGAGTAGCCGGGCTATATGGTCCGCCGGATATGATGCTCTTCGTCCATTACTTTGGTCTTCCCCTGAGCATGGGCGCCGCGGAGGTGTGGTGCAGGAAAAACGGCGTCGTCCTTATTGAAGATGCCGCTCACTCTCTGCTTCCCGTGCCGGGGATCGGCGACCATGGATGTCCCGTCATCTATACCCCCTGGAAGTTTATGAATCTTCCTGATGGGGCGCTGCTCGTCCTGCCAGAGAAATCCGAAGTCTCTGTTGAGATGAATGAAAACGACGAACCCTATCCTTGGCTGTGGCTGCAAAAGCGGGTCGCGTCAACCGTAGCGACGGGACTGCATTTGCCCGTCCATAAATTCAGGAAGATTCACGTCAAAACTTGTGACGAAAGCGAACCGCCGATTGATCCCGGAAAGCCCGGATGCGGGCGACGATCGGCGGCCATTCTGGCAAAGAAGGAAAAAGACCTTCCAGAAATCGGCCGTATAAGGGAACACCATTACCGGAGGATCGACGATGCGATTGCAAACTCCGATGCGCAGACTCACAGGATCTTTCGTCACCTGCCTGGTTGTTTTGCGCCTTACGTATATCCCCTCAGGATTGCTGGAGACACATGCTGGGAGATCATGGATGCCCTGAATAACATCGGGATACCTGCCCAGCCCTGGTCGGACCTGAGTCCGGAGGTGAAGAACTCAGCGGCTTATCCCGTGTCCAACTCCTTGCGGAAAGAAGTGATGGCCCTTCCTGTTCATCAGGATCTGAAACCCTCCCAGATCGACTGGATGACCAGAGAAGTCATCAGGTTGGTTTCAAAAAATGGAAGGCCCGGGAGGCTATC
>PLLV01000120.1 GCA_003142295.1 Syntrophaceae bacterium | reverse complement strand
GAAAAAAAGGCGGCATGCTTCGTATCCGAAAGCAAGGGTTCCGGCAGTCCTCCATGAAGCAATCGCCGGTCCAGTTCCTTTATGTTGAAGTAGTCTATGCATTCGCTCCAGAGCACCGGCGGCAAATAGATCATGTGCTTTCGCCCCGCCAGGCTATCGCTAAATTTCTTCGTAGCCGCCAAGGTGGAAGAGCCTGTTGCAAGCACTTTCAAATGCGGATAGACATCTGCCGCAATTTTCAATAGACGGCTCGGGTCTTCTAAACGGTGGATTTCATCAAAGATAACAATGGACCCTTTATCGAGGCTGTCGTAGAAAGGTTCCGGATCGACTAATCGGCGCACCACTGAGGGCAGATCGCAATTTTGATAGACTGCTTTGGGAAACATCCGGGCTATGGTTGTCTTCCCTACCCGGCGTACTCCCGATAGCCATACGATCGGCCGCTTTTTCCACGCCTCTTGAATCCGTTGTATCCAAAATGTACGCTCAATCATGGGAACTGTATTTACCATTTAGACGTCTAAATGTCAAGTATAAGTGCATTAACAATAGACATAGAACATGTTTAAGCCTGGCGTTCATAAGGCGGATGAGCACTTTTCCCGATCAATCTTCCTCGCGATAGGCTGAAAGGCGTATGTAGAATATCTTTCCCCTTCGCCACTTGAGCTTTGTTCCGAATACTGAAGCGTACTTTATTTTTCCCGAGGCAACAGATATCGCGACGTGTCTGAATGACCGGGAAGGAATCCAGCAACTCATTATCAGGGTATCATCACTTCTGGGAATTTCCATCCATCCAACAGCCATTGGAGGATTATCAGGATCCTCGTGTTTCCAGTGGTCATCCAATTCCGGCCTTTCCGTTATGTTGATTTTTACCCGTGTAGCTTTTTCCAATGCAGGTGAAACAATCTTGCCCAGGAGAATCAGTTCCGAAATTTCCCAATAGTCTCCCGGAATAATGTCCTTGTTAATGTTGTTTATTCCAAAACGATAATATGCCTCCCAATCCTCCACGGCGATTTCATAATGTTCATTTTCGATCTGTTTGCTTTTCTTCCGGGTAGAAGACATAACCTGACCGATTTATCAAATCATAACTATCGCATAGCATCCGGGACATTTAGGCTTGATATCATATAACGGCTATGTCCTGAAAGCAACGGACTTCAGGAGCGCAATTTTAGCACATTCCGTTTGCCTAAATGGAATAGTGCGGAAATCTATCATGGTTCCCAGAGACACGGAATGCAAAACACGTATTCATTAATGACGTTATATTTTAAGCGCAAAATGTGTCCTCAGGGGACACGATATACGCCCGAAATATAATTCATAACGATCATTCACTTCGATGAAATCTTGATGGCCATTACGCCCAGTATGATAGCAAATGAAATTTTTAAGAGAATACTGATAATCTTAAAAATATTCGTCAGTCAGCTAAGTGTAATCCGTTCTTCCTTAACATTGTTTTTAGAAATTCCTTTCTTTATTCACCAGTTCAATCAGTTAATCTTTGAACCTGATCATTATGGATTCTATTGACACATAAGACTATTTACCTTATGCTTTTTCCCAAAGCGAGATCAGTCCCAAATGCCTGTCCAAGATATTATGTCATCGCTATCTAGTCCCACGTGGCTGGAGAATCCCAGCATATTGATTCAAAACCGTTCTAAGATCGATCTTACGAAAAAGCAGAGTCAATCATTATTTGATAAGGCTCGGAAAGCTCTAGAATCTGGAAATTCTTTAGCCGCTGCAAATTTCTTTTATACTGGGCTGATGCTCGATGAATCACGTTTTTTGTTAAAGATTCAGAAAGAGGGTATTTTTAGAATATCGCGATACTCATACGAGAAGAATCCGCTTAGTCCTTTGGTAGCCGATCTTAGTAAACCGGGTCTTGAACTATCATCGGCGGTTCTGGAATATCTAGATTCATTATCACATTTGTATGTAATCGCAGGATTCATTCGTAAAGAGTATGACAAAATAAAAGACTGGCTCTCATCTGAGCGCGAGGTTGGTATCAAGAGTGCATTAGCAGCACTAGATTTTTTATGCCTCAGGCAAGCGGATGGTTTTAGGGCAGGCGATAAGTCTCAGAATTCCCGCAATCCATTGTTTTTCACAGTTGAGGAGCTTGCTGGAGGATTTTCCTCAATTCTTGCCTTATACGGAAATGAATTTGGTGCATTGAGAGGAAATTGTAAAATAAATCAAGAAGCAAGCAGCAAAGGGTACTATTATGACATGTTAATATCTGCTGCCCATCTTTCAGCATTTAGAGAATGGGAATTTCAGGTAGATAGGATGGGCTATCGTCTGTCGAAAAGAGAAGAAAAAGACGAATTTATTTTAAGTCATCAGTCACAGGACTTTCTTCGTGCCGTGGATATGGGATTTATCAGTAGTTTTGTTCAGAGAGCCTTCAAACCTTTAGAGGTAGCAGACAGAAACAAACATTCATTTAAAGAGATTGGAAAAGAAATGCTACGTGCCCTCGAAAAAAAAGGCTTTGTAAAGTTGGAGGGCAAACCAATTCCAAGATATGTTATTGAATTCCCTGAACCCATTCTTGAGATGACAGTACAAGTTAACGAGTATCTTCAGGAGGAAGAACTTGCGCTGATTGGAACGTGCCGTGATCTGATGACCCCTTTCGATAAACTTGTGAATTCTGAGATTGGAAACGGTTTGACATTCCAGGATATTTTTTTGGTATCTCGACTCATGCAGATTATGCGATCTGTTATTGCAGCTAAGCTGTTTCCAGTCATCAAAAAAAATCGGGGCGTCGTGTTTGAATCACTTATCCCAGCATTTGAGAGAGATAAGCTGATCAGGCTAATTGGACTGGCTATTGGTGAACAGAAGGCGGAGATCGCTATTGACATGCTTACAACCGATATGAATGGTCATATTGATATCCAATACCGGCCATTAATACCTGCGGGTAATACAATTCTCCTTCCAACAAACATATTTTCAAACTCGAATATATACCGCAACCCTATGATGGTTTTAGGTACGCGTCTATATGAGGATGGTAGCATTGATCCTCTTGGAGACGAAGTTCAGAAAGCATTCCATAATATTGGTGCATTGCCGAGAACGCGTGTGAGCTATTCATGGAATAGTGTTCAAGGTGAAATAGATGTCCTAGTATCGCTTGGCAATTTTCTTTTTGCGTTTGAATGCAAGAACTCATTACTTCCTTGCGGATTTCACGAGTTGATGACTAGCCTTGATTATATATACACTGCTGCTAAACAGTTAGATTGCTTCAAACAGGCATTCGAAGACAAGGAATTTCGGGATCGGCTTGCATTGGATACAGGGCTTTCAATTGGTTCAGGGACTCATCTCGTCACGGGAATCATAACGTCAAACCGTATGTTTATTGGATTGAGAATGAATGGACATCCTGTAAGAGGAAACTTTGAACTCGAGAATTTCATAAAGGAANNTTTCTGGATTGATGAAACATTTTCAGCCGAAGATCTTCGTAGGTTTTTAGAAGAGGATATAACTTATCAATTAACGTGGGCAGCAATGAAAAATTACGTAATGGAGTATATATTAGATGGCTGTACGCTAAAGGAAGAAAGGATGAAACTTGATTTGATCGATTTAACAGACAAATTCGGATTTAAAAAAGCGAACCTTTTGTTACGAAAAAAGAAAGCCGCCTATGAAAGATGGCATAAGAAGAATGTAGTGGATCGTATATATAGATAACGAAATAAGAAAGTATCTGGATGAGAGGGCGGGTTTAATATCTAATTTTCGTTTCAGAGCTGCTAAAACAAATTAGATTTGGTAACAATAAAATGAGTAGCAGTCATAAAGAAAGAATGCGCGCAATTGGATCTGTAGCTATTCCCCCAAAGGGGACACATGCCCGTGAGTTACTTGAAAAAATCCTTAAGGCAAGGGAAACACCAGAACAAAAAAAAACCGTAAAAAAACTTTGGGAAAAATCTAAAGGTATAGTTGCTGGCCAGCAACTGAATGGTGCAGGACATGAGACTGACCAAGCACTAAGATGGTTTCATTGGGAATACAATAACAGAATTTGGACACACGGTTTACATGCACTTCCATCAACGTTCAATGTTGTCGAGGCATATTTACAATATAATCCACAATTGAATACGCTTATATTACGTGATGAGAACAATCACCTTTTTTCATTCTCAGACTTTGTTAACTGGTACACATCTGGTGACATTGATCTTGACCAGAAAGTTGCTTTAGAGTCCTTCACGCCAGGTAATATCTATACCTTCGATAATGTAGCAGATCCAGCTGATCTGCTTTATGGTGTCGAAAGCGATAGCGAAGTAGGTATTGCGGGCTTTGCCATGGTGCGTTTTGGTACAGAAATTTCTGTGTTATGCGTGGCGGGTGAGACTGAAAATTTGGAGAAAAAAACGGAAGAATTAAAAGACAATGTTCAATTTCAATACGCAAAAGGGCGAGAAAACATAAAACCAGATCCTGCTCTTTCTATTGAGGCAGCTCCCCTTAAAAGCAGAATGCCGCTTTGGAGGCTTATAGCTTTGTCACGATTTGACATTAGCGAAATGTCCCAATCCGTTCGTTACATTTGCAAAGATATTGGCAATGCATTCGCTATCAAGACTGACGACCCAAGTATATTTCTTAATATGAAAGGAGATTTTATTGATAAAGACCTTGAGGAAGTAGCGCGTAATAGTACTCAAGGAATTAGAGGATACAAGGCATTATTTGATCTTTGTTCAACTGTTTTATTTCTTCCTTTATATTTTGAAAAATTTGCCGAGAATGTTGTCGTAGAGAGGTTTAAAACTCGATACGCAGGTGAAGTTGGCAAGACATCATTTTTGAAAATTAAAGAAAATATCCCTGGCAATTTTAAGATAGCGTATAGAAACGTCAATGTCCTAAGAGCTGAAAAAAAGTTAGCTGACACTAGAGCAACAATTTACTCAATCCCTAATTTTCATGTACAAACTTCGGGATATTGGCGTAATTTGGAACCCGGCAAAATTGGCTCAGACAAACATGGGAATCCAATACATGGACGGACATGGATATCGAAGAAACTTTCATGGATGGAAGCAGAAGAACCTAATGCTTTGGTAGCGAAAAGGAAAGACACAAAAACACTACCAAAAGGACCTGCTCCAGGATTTATATATGTGATGCGGTCCCCTTTGCATCCAAGAAATGTATTCAAAGTCGGACTCACACAAAGCTCTACCGAGACACGAGCTAACGAGATTTCCAGCGCAACAGGTGTGCCTGGTAAAATATACGTTATGCAAGAATGGGCAGTTGGCGACTGCGTTTCCATAGAGCGTGAAATCCATAGTCGATTAACAGAATATAGGGTTGATCCAAGGAGAGAGTTCTTTGAGGCACCTTTGGAGCATATTATATCTGTCATCGAAGAGACAATCCGCTCAATGTAATGAAAGTAAAAAATGATGAGCACCCCAAATATATAAAGGTCAACAAGATAATCCACCGGACGCGGCAAAGTCGCGCCGGTGATCTTTTCGTTGAGGCTGTAGGAAAAGTCCCCGAACAGTTTTTTGCGGGAGATGCGCAGAAAAGTGGCCTCTTAAATGGCTCCACAATCGACGATCTCATACTAGGGAAGGGTAAAAAGACCCCTGGAAAATAGCGTCAAAATCGTCAAGTCGACTTTTTCTACAGACTTGTTAGATGCCTGAATGATAAAAGAATACGATATGGATGATGTGGCAAAAGTTTTGGAAGTATGGAATTCATCGCTCTGTAAAAAGGTTGAGCTAGGCGGGTTGATTTCGCGAAACCCAACCGCGCACAAATGGAAGGCCACATATCGAAGTATTGTTTTACGAGAACTTACATTCTGGCGCGTTACTGATTTATTGAATCAAATGGTCGCCCTCTCAGAGGCTGGGCATATATTGGGCGCCCGAATCTTACTCCGAAGCACAATTGAGACGCTTGGCATTCTTATTTATCTCAATCAAAAAACAAAAGCTGTGCTCGACGGCGAAGAAACGTTCAATACATTTTCAGCCCTAACATCACAGTTGATGTTAGGGTCAAAAAATATGACCACGAAAATCGAAGCAATTAATGTCACGCACACCATCCTTGAGAAATGGTGTGAAAGAAAATATCCTGGGTTCTTTGCACTTTACACGGATCTCTGTGAAAGCGCTCATCCTAACTATGAGGGCGTATGCCATGGATATTCGTATGTGAATGAAAAGGATTATGAAACCATATTCAAGAATCGGTGGGGTGAACTATATGCAGGCACTCTTGGGGGGTTGACACTGCAATTTATGAGAGTTTTTGAGCACGAATACAATGATGTTTGGCCTGAGGAGTTTGAAAAGCTCGAGAAATGGCTTGAAGACAATGATGACAAACTCGAGTCCGAAAGAGCTGGTATCTAACAATCGCATGCCCTCGGACATCAAAAAACGCCGCTCGTTCCTCAATTGAAGATAGAAGTACTTCTGAAGTGCTTTAAGGGTATTTTGGGTACTGTCCTAATTTGATATCAAATAACCCCTTTAAAACATTCCCCTTGATAAATTCCCTTAAAAGAATATTCTAATCTTTGGAGAGGCGCCAGCCTTTCCAAATACAACCGTAAGGAGGTATTTGGCCATGAGTAAGTTGATTACTCACCTACTGATGGGGGAGGCGCTTGTTGGAGATGACTACGTTTTGCCGGCGGGATAGGATTTGCGTTCTTTTGTCCTAGAACTTTGATAGATTCGGCACCTATCGAAAGAGTTTTATCCTTTTCAACAACGGCAACTTCACATTCTCGTGAAGTTGTACTTGGCTGCATCTTAAAGCACCATGTGGCGCCTCTCCACACCCGGTTGACTAATGCCTTCAGCAAGAAGATTGAAAACCTGAAAGCGGCGGTTGCTCTGCACTTTGCACATTATAACTTTGTGAGAGTTCATGGCACGTTGAGGATTACTCCCGCAATGGCGGCGGGGGTTACGGATCATGTGTGGGATTTGGGGGAAATAGTGGGTTAGTTATTTCTTCTTTGGATATACAATATGTTCTCTATCAATCCATACGATTTTAAAAACATTGGTGGAGTTAAAAAAACCAAATATCCTGCATTCTTTAAAAATTTCAAACTGAAATGCCGGAAACTCAGCAAAGGGATGTGGCAAATGAGAAAAACCCTTTTTGTAAGCCGTATTGCACCAATGAACTTCATGGGCGTGATAATAATCTTTCTTATGTACAAATATTTCTTTCCAATCATATTGTGAAAGTTGTTCCATTCTATCAAAAAAATCAATAAATTCTTTTCTGCCTTTGAGTTTTTGGAACGTCAAATCCCTATGGTTTTTATGGTAAAAGCGAAATGAGAAAATAGGATTTAATTTGTAGTATGCTGGTTCGGTCGGCTTTATTGGATATTTGCCTTTTTGGGGAAGCGGAGTCTGGGTAGTGGCAAAAGAGATATTTTTTTTACCCATTTTGAGTTAAAAGCTTGGAATAATAATCTTTCATAGATTTATGCGATATAATCTTGTCAGTTTTCTCAAACGCAATTTTCCACGGCGTTTCATTGTGAGACATGTTTACAAGCTCATGGGCCGAATATTTTATGAATGTATCGTAAGCGATAACTAAATATTCAAGCTGCTTCTTTGTGAAGGCGTCTTGTTCATTCCCAGTATTTGTATATTTAATTGCAGAATAACGGAACTTCTTAAAACAACGATATAGTGTTGGTATAACGGGACCGAGATCCCAGGCCTCGATCACGTCATTAAAAAGAGGCTTTTTAAAATGAACTAAATGCCATGCTTGAATGTAATAGACGAGCTTTTGCAACTTCAGGTTTGTAATAAGATCACCGTCTCTGTTTGCCCACGATAGCAGCATATTCGCAACATCTTGAGCGGTTGGCATCTTCTTGTCTCCTTAAAAAGGAAAGCTCACCAGTGTTTTTATACCGGTGAGCCTGTTATTAAATCTTTCCATTGTTCCCTCGCTTCTTAAAAATATATCGGATAACGGAAAGAAAACTTTAGTGGATTAGTTCGGCCCCGTACCATGCAAAAGCGTTTCTGTCAACTTTTTTCTTTAGAATAGTATAATGGAATACAAAAAGCAAGTGGAAAAGAGGTGTAATCTAAAGGATGAATTTAAACTTCCACAACTCTTACATATTGACCGAGTCAATTCTTGACTCGGTCAATCACTTATTCGGAAATCAAATTAGGACACTACCGTATTTTTAAGATTATATGCATAATCTTAACAATATTTTCTTAAATATAATAAAGCGATTTGCATATTAGTTTAGCATAGTACACCTACCTTATCAATGACGTGAATCATGTTTCAAATTTATTGATAACTTTATTAAGTCGTGATTTTTGTGGAAAGCAATAGTGTAGCAGCTTTCTTTTGGTAATGTGCATCACTGATCTATAAAAAAGTTCAAATGCAAAATCTCTGTGCTAAAGCATCCAGGGTGATGTTTTCCGCGATCTCATCATGAGGAATGAGTAGGTAGCGCCAGGGTTTGCCTCCATTATCCAAAGCATGGCTCGATGCATTGGCGCACCACTTGACGGCAGTGTCCTTTTTGGCCAAAACAATGGCATCTTCCATCTGGTTGCGCATCTTCGGTTCGAGCATGAAAATCATCTCCGAAGTCTCGGCTACAAAATCCGGCTGGTATTCGAGATGATCGGCGCCAACACGATAAAATATCTGAAACTGGCCCTTGGCGGGTTTGAACCACTTGATGGCATCCCTGTCGAGGATCACGGCAAGCTTACGTTCCGCTTCCGAGTCGAACTTTTGCACCGGATACAGGCACCGGGTAAAACCACTGAAGAGATATTTCGCCATGTTGCTCTTATCTGAAGGAGACACATGGTAATCAAGGGGCGGCTCTGCTGCTAAATACGTATAGGCGCTTTCCTTAAGCTCTGTGTAGCCCTTGCTGATGATCACTTCATAACCGGCCACATCCTCCCAGTAATGGGCCTGCATCTGCGCGTGGATAAACCGCGCGATATCACGCTGGTAGCAGCGAAGCACCTTGCGCGTGTCTTCCTCGGAAAGATAGGTTTTAAAATGTTGCACCGTCTGCGCGGCCAGATCATAGAGCAGATCGGCATGGTCGTCATAAGAAATATCATCGAAATCGACCAGGCCGCTCACCACATAGTCCTCCAGGCGTGATTCCTCAATGCCGCCACGGCTCAAAGCCAGCACTTCTAATTGGTGGGTCCGGAGGTGCTGAATCCATAGCTCGTCGGAGGGGGCCGGATACTTCAGCGCTTCCAACGACAGTATGAATGGTCTGAATCCCGATTTCACTTCCCCTTTCGGCGTCACGAGGATACGCGGGATGTTGATGGACTGCTCGGTAATCAATTCCACCGTCTTTGCCACTACAGCGGCGATGTCCGGCTTCTCCGTTACGCCCTCCAATTCCAATTGATCGGGCTGCCGTTGTTCCTCCACCGCTTTTACAATGACAGCCTGAATCTCCGGTTTCTTCAGGTGGTTCATGTTCGGCAGTATTTGCGGCTGGTTTTCCAGCTTACGAATAACCTCCCAGGCAATATTCGCCACTTGCTGCTCTTCCGGCTTCGTGAAAGCCTGCGCCTGGTCCTGCCCTGCTAATGTAGTACTGGCCGTTACCTGTTGCGGTTTGACCCCCAATTTCGTCGCCAGGTGCGTCTGCGACACCACCGTGACCATCTTCTGCCCCAACTCCGCCTCGTCCAGCACGACCGCCTGCAACCGGATTGCCGAATCGGGACGGTTGGCCTCGTCGATGATTTCCTGAAACTTGTCATGGGCCACGATGTTCAGACGGTCCACGGCCATGACGCCGGTTCGCTTGCCGTAGGGCAGGCGGAGGCCCCGGCCGATGGACTGTTCGATGAGGGTGCGGGCGTTGGCCGCACGGAGGGGAACAATGGTATAGAGGTTGGTCACGTCCCATCCTTCCTTGAGCATGTTGACGTGAATAACGATCTCTGTCGGCTCGGACGTCGCTTCTACCTGGAGCAGGCGTTCGATCATTTCCTCCTCTTCCCTGCCGGTTCTGCTGGAGTCCACTTGAATAACCTTGTCCCGGTATCTCCCCTCAAAAAAAGCGTCGGACAGGATCAACTGCATCAACTGACCGGCATGGGTCGTGTCGCGGGCAATCACCAGCAGGAACGGCTTTACGATCTGGTTGCCGCTTTCCCGTGCGTAGGTCTCAAGTTCCACCTTCACGCTCTCGTGCAGACGGACGCCGTCCTCTAACTTCAGACGTTCGATCTCCTCATGAGACATGCCTGCCGGGTTGAAATTCTTGCGGGTCACTACGGCTGGTTCCTTTACAAAGCCATCGGACATCGCTCTGCCCAGGGGATAGTCGTAGATCACATTTTTGAACTGAACAGGCCCGCGGCTCGTTTCCACAAAGGGGGTGGCGTTCAATTCCAGACCCAGGATCGGTTTCAGCTCGTTAATGGCCCGCACGCCTGCGCTTGCGCGGTAGCGGTGCGATTCGTCCATGAGCAATACCAGGTCCGGCAGACCCGAAAGGTAATCGAAATAGCTCTGGCCGATATATTCCGACAGGCGCTTGATGCGGGGCGACTTGCCGCCGCGAACCTCGGAGTTGATCTTGGAAATGTTGAAGATGTTGATCTTGCAACGCAGAAATTCGTCGAACATGGTGACCGCCATGCCTTCGTAATTGTCTCCGGTGACGATGGATGGGGCGTCAGTCGCGAATTCCGCTATGTCTTTGAAGACGTATTTCGGGGTGTTGGGAGTGAAGTCGGTGATGAGCTTGTTGTAGATGGTCAGGTTCGGCGCCAGGACAAAGAAGTTGTTGATGCCGTGGGCCAGATGCAGATAACTGATGAAGGCGCCCATGAGCCGCGTCTTGCCCACGCTGGTAGCCAGGGCAAAACACAGGGAGGGAAACTCCCGCTCGAAATCCTCCACAGACGGGAACTCGCTTCGGATAGCGGCAAGCTGGGCATCGGCGGCTGATTTTTTAACGGGAGGAACAATCTCCGTGATGCGGTCGAGGATTTCCAGCGAGCGACGCTGCGGCAAACGCAGGCTCAACCGGCCGGCTATGGCGTTCACATATCGGTTCATTTCCCACCCCCCTCCTCGAAAAGGTCCTGTTGCCCGGGCTTGGGCGGCGCCGCGGGCAAGTTCTCCACCCGAAGCGAATAATCATCGTGGCCCCACTCGCAGCGGGAGAGGACCTGCCGGGGGATCTTCTTCACCGTCAGGTTGGGATACTCCCCCCGTGCGCGGAAGGCGGTGCAGAGAACCAGGAGCGAACGCTCCGGCCCGACCTCGTCGGAGAGCTGCTGGAGCTGCTCGTGGGTCAAATTGGCCGTCGTCACATAGATGAAATCCCGCTCCGTGGAGTGGCCGTGCTGCCAATAGATGGAATCGCTGGGGGAGTAGCTGAACCCCTCCAGCTTGCAGAGCGCCTCGGCGAGCATGGCGGCATTGTAGGTCTTGTTGATGACCCAGTTGCCCCACTTGTCCTTTTCCAGGAGCGACGGGGCGAGGCGGTAGTAGCGGAAACCGCCGCCCCCCTTCCACCCCGCGCTCTTCGTGATGCCGCCGGGGTCCTCGCCGTCGATCACCTTCTTCAGACGCGGGATGATGTGGGTGTGGCAGTGCTCGCCCAGCTCCACCATGATCCAGCGCCGCCCCATCTTGTGGGCCACCGCGCCAGTGGTGCCGGACCCAGCGAAAGAATCGAGGATGAGGTCACCGCGATTGGTGGATAATTCTATGACTTTTTGAAGTAGACGCTCAGGTTTTGGCGTATCAAAAAAATCACCATCGACAAAAGCACGAACTTCAGCACTTGCCTCACGCGTCGTTCCAACATCGCTACTAAACCAAAGCGTTTCAGGTACACGCCCTTCTTGATCAGCCAAATAGATTTTACGAATAACTCGGTCCTCGTTTTTCGAGAACATAATTTTCCCCTCAGCCAACTCTTTCTCGAAAGTATCACGACTGAATCTCCAACCTTTTGGTGGATGCTTAATGATCTTTCCGCTCGGGGCTTCAATGTCATACATAAGATTCGTACGTACCAAAGAGTTGCGCACATCCCCGGCCCGCCATAGTCCCTTTGGATCATTGTCTGGGTTTGAGTAATTGACGTTGTGTTCTTCTGTTCGCGGTAGGTCCTTAAGGATAAATCGCTCAGACCTCTGATATACAAGAACATAGTTGTGGTGAACAGAAAACTTCCCACTATAACCCTTGGCTTGTACGCTATGATTCCAGATTAGATTCGCAAGGAAATACCGACGCCCAAAAACCTCATCACACAGCACCTTGAGATAATGCGCCTCGTTGTCGTCGATGGTGATCCAGAGAGAGCCGTCGTCAGCAAGCAGCCGCCGGATGATCTCCAGACGGTCGCGCATGAGGGACAGCCAGATGGAATGCTCCACTCCGTCGTCGTAATGGGTGAAGGCGCTGCCGGTGTTATAGGGCGGATCAATAAAGACGCACTTCACCTTTCCCGCACACTCCGCCTCCAGCGCTTTCAGGGCCAACAGGTTGTCGCCGAAGATCAGCCGGTTGTCGAAAATGTCCGTGTCCTTCACCCGGTGCTTGGCATGGTAGGACTTTTCCGGGTCCTCTAGCATAATCCTCGGCTCCAGTCTCGGCCGATTCTCCTTGCCAATCCAGGTAAGTTCAAGTTTCTGTTTTTTATTCATGAATACTTCAACTTTCCTATGCCCAGTAAGGAATATACTCGGCGAACTTTGAGGATGCCGAGGTCGGATCTTTGCGCTTAATACGACCGGCCTCAAGCGCGTCATGGATCAGGTTGGACACTTGAGTCCGTTGCTTTTCGTGCATCTTCAGCCTCTCGCGTAACGATGTATTGGTCATTGCGCTGCTGCTGAAATACTTGAGTACGGCATGCTGGTAACAGGCCTCGATACGCTCCGTCTGAGACATTTCTTTAAATTTCCTGGGCTTGAATAAGGTAACTTTGAAATAATTCTCTCCTTGTTCAAAGGCCACCGGTGGAAGTCCATAAAGCTCAGTGCTGGTCACCACCTTTAGAAAGCCGGTCCCTCGTTCCTCACAAATCCGGAAGCGCCGAAATGCCGACGCCAGTATTTCATTACGCGATTCCGGCGTTGTACCGATAAGCCTGTCCAGCTTCTTGGAAGGAAGGAGCGTTCCGGGATTGCTGAACTCGATACGGTTGTCAAAGATTTCGATCATGGGGCCGGTTCCCGGAATCGTGAAATCCTGATGGATGAGGGCGTTGGCGATGAGTTCGCGCAGGGCAATTTCCGGATACAGACTCACTTCTCGCCGCAGTGCCTTTTCTATGACCTCGCTATGCGGCAGAACCCGCTTGAGATGGGCAATCAACCCTTCAAAACCACTAGCGTAACCTTTCTGTCCGACAACTTCATCGATTGTCTGGACTTTGTTGAGCCCTTCATAACGGATGACACGAATACTTTTCCGTTCCAAGCCTTCAAATTCTTTGAGGCTGCGCGCTGCGGCTATTGCGCCAAAGTTGGTGATATAATATCCCTCATTGTCCGACTGGATAAATTTTTCATCCGCGAGCCAGCGCATCAATTCATCATTAGATTCAACCTCTGGTCGTTCGAGCAGGCGGCGGATAATCACCGTGTCCAACTTCGCCAGCATCTCTTCGCTGTGCAGCAATAATGTAGCTCGTAGCTCTTCCCATCTTGGACTGCGGCTGTTGAGCAGCAAGCTGCCGACCTCCTGACGAGATGCCCGGCGTGTTGTCCCCCCGGATCGGATATAGCAATGGTCAAGAGACTTGCCCCGCAAATGAACAGGTTTTATTTTACTCTCTTTCACGAGGACAAATAGGATAGGGCAACCTGCGATATCTACTATCGCATGATCCAACGTAACAGGGGGTTCAAGGGCATCGCGCCCGATGTTTGCAAGCTGTCCGATAATTGAAGCAGCCTCCGGCTGCTGGACCCCTTTGAGGGTGGCGGTTTGGTCGTCAACGCCAAAAATGAGAATTCCCCCATTCGGGTAATTTGCGAATGCCGAGAGATGCTGGGTCAGTCGGTCCTTCTTTGGCGAAAGGCCCTGTTTCCAATCCAGTTCATTACATTCGTGTGGCACGGGGCCGAGACAGGTTTCGAGAACTTTTGCGGCGGAATTGATCCATTTCTTCATCATAACCACATACCCTTACGAATGAACTAACAACATGTTGATTTCAAAACAAATATCTTTTCTTTCCGTTTTCCTGTGAAGCAAAAAAACATCCGATTGGGGTTGCAATAGCCGTTCATCGTCATTACCGACGACCTCATGTTTTACCCTTTTGGCGCCATCAACCTTACTTCACTTGAAACCGGAAAAACTTTCCAAGTCTCGATGAATACAAATGGTTTCTACTTCATAAGAACTATATGCCGTGTACTCTACGACCTCAGGGCCCAGCGAACCGTAAAGAGCGCCTGGACAGTCTCCTTTTGTTGCAGTTTACCTTCAATCTTTGCAATCAGTGCCTCCCTCTGCCGATCTACATCGTCTTGGGCATCAAACAACGACCGCCGCTTGTGATTGCGTTGCGCCTCCAAGTCCTTGATCTGCTTCTGCCCGGCCAGCTTTTCCTCCAGCGTAAGTGCAGCGGTGGTGGCACGGCGCGCCTCCTTGATCTGTCGGTCCAGCTCTTTTATTTGACGTTCCAGGCCCAGTTTCAGATCATCGGCCCAGCCATCGAGCTTTTCCGCTTCGGCCTCGAAAAAACGGGCGTTGCGCTCGGAAATATCTTTTTGGATGGCGTCCTGGCGCTGATGTGTAAATCCATCTATAATTTCGATATGGGATGGCTCCGATGCGGATCCTGTCACTTCGCCCGGCAGGCTGAGGAGGCGGACAGCATTTTCCTCAGCCAACATACGACCTTGGTCGGTCATGGCTGTCACGATAAGGTGATCTTCAGCTTGATCGAGAGATTCAACGGTAAAGATTGAGGCTTTCAACCAACCAGAGTGGCCAATAAGGGATTCCATGACGGATATTTTTCCATCGTGTTTTCCATAATCGAACCGAATTTCAGCAGGCTTCAGATCCCTACTTTTGGCTTGTTCCAGCAGAGCTTCAGCGAGGGGGTGGGTCCGGCGGTAGAGATGCGCTTCGCCGGAACGGCGCGGCAGTTCATAGAGCCCTAACGGTATTTGATCTGCCTTCCCAGGAAAGGGTGGGGTCTTCAGTCTGAAGGCCGCATCGGCCAGAAACTCAGCATGGCCGTTCAGCTCATGCCGGGTGAGCTGCATGAGCAGACGCTCGAAACGATTAAGGAAAGCCTTGGATGCCTCATCGCGGATTCTGAGTTTTTCTCTCACCTCATCATCAAAGTTTTCCAGCAACTCTTGGCGTGTATGGGTCATGGCCTCGTTGATTTCCATGCTGAGTTCGAGCTGAAGCTGGTCGAAAGCGCTTTGAATATCCTCGGGTTTGCGGCAGCGCTGATAGATGGAAGCAATGCGCTTTTCGAAATCCACGCCGGACTCTATGGCGCCGAGTACCTCATCACTGGCGCCGAACACCCCTTCGAAGAGCTTGAATTTTTCAGACAGAAGCTGAAATACCCGCTGATCGGCGGCGTTCTTACGATTGAGGAAGTTGACCACTACCACATCGTATTGCTGCCCGTAACGGTGGCAGCGTCCGATGCGTTGTTCAATGCGTTGAGGGTTCCAGGGCAGGTCGTAATTCACGACGAGGGAGCTGAACTGGAGGTTGATGCCTTCGGCTCCGGCTTCGGTAGCGATCATGATGCGGCCCTGCTCGCGGAAATAATCAACCAGCGCTGAACGCATATCGGCGGTGCGTGACCCGCTGATACGATCCGCACCCTGATGGCGTTCAAGCCAGTCGGCATAAATTTGCCTGGACCGTTCGTCCGTGTTGGAGCCATTGAACAGGACAATGCCTTCGGAAAAAGGACTGTCTGCAAGCAAGCGTAACAGGTAACTCTGGGTACGGCGCGATTCGGTGAAGATGATGGCTTTTTGCGCAGCTCCGATCTCAATCGCCTTGGCAAAGGCGATTTCTAACGCCTGCAATAGAGACTTCCCTTTGGCATTGTGCTCGATGGATGTGGCAAGCCGGGCAAACGCATCGAGTTCGGCTATTTCTTTCTCGATGGCTTCACGATCTTCTTTGGAAAGGGACTGCACGGGTTCATCCTCGCTCCACTCATCGGCAGTCTCTTCTAAGGCTTCATAATCCTGCTCAAGCTCCTCTTCGAGCGATTCGGGAAACTCTTCAGTGCGGAGCTTGGCTTTCAGCCGATTAGATATTGAAATCAAGGCGCCTGCAATGGCAAAGGTGGAGGAGGCCAGAAGTTTGCGCAGGACCAGTGTCATCAGGGAGCGCTGGCTTGCCGGCAGTGCTTGCAGGTTGTCGCGTTGCAAATATTCCGAAACCAGGTGATAGAGTTGGTCTTCACTTTCTTCTGGTGTAAACTCCTGGACCAGCGGTAAACGCTTGGTGAATTTGATATACGGCAGCACCTGGCGTCGCAGAGTGCGATGACATATGGGCATGAGCCGTGCCTTGAGAGTTTGGAACACCTGCTCTTGATTAAGGTTGGCGAACTGTTCACGGAAACTCTTCAGGTCTCCGAAAGTGTGTTCGTCAATGAAGCTAACCAGGCCAAACAGCTCAAGCAATGAATTTTGCAGAGGCGTGGCCGTAAGCAGTAGTTTGTCTTTACCGGCAAGGGCCAGTTTGAGCGTGTTGGCAATAACATTGGATGGTTTATAGACGTTGCGCAGGCGGTGCGCCTCGTCAATGACCACCAGATCCCAGGTGACGGCTTGGACATCGCTCGCCTTGTTCCTGGCAAAATGGTATGAGCAAATGATGATATCTGACGCCTCGAAGGGACGGAACCGGCCCTGCTTCACAGCATCATTGTAAGATTTGGACTCCAGCAGTCGGCAAGGCAAGAAGAATTTGTCAGTCAGTTCCTGATACCACTGCTTACGCAAATTGGATGGTGTAATGACAAGAATGCGTCGCTTACGTTCGGCCCACTTCTGCGAAAGCACAAGCCCAGCCTCGATGGTTTTACCCAGACCCACTTCGTCGGCCAGTAACGCGCCCTTGGAGAGCGGCGATTTGAACGCAAAGAGTGCGGCATCGATCTGATGAGGATTAAGATCAACCTGTGCATCGACGAGAGCGGCAGTAATTTTCTCTGTGCTGTCTGGAGGAAATCGGCGGGTCAGCTCGTAAGCTATATATTTTGCCTGATAGTCAGTGAGCGTCAAAGGTTCAGCTTTCCTTTTTGGCAATTGTTTCGCAAAGTGCGATGATCTACTTACACACAATTAAATATTTTAAAATATATCAGATTTAAAGTTGGATTTCCAATTATTACATTAGATTCCCATGAATGAACGGTGAATTCTTAACCTATTTCAACTCGGTAATAAGTGAACACTAGCGGCTAGCTGTGCTGTGTACTTGTATTTGGTTGTACTTTATTGATCTATCGGCGTGGTCTTTTTTCGTGAAATCAATTATGTGGGGTGAGACCATTGTAATATGGGTTCTTTTTTCGTCTCGACACATTCCCGCAGATATAAGTTGATCAGATTCTGATACGACATGCCCGTTTTTCTAGCCAATCCTTTAAAGTACTCAATGGTTTCCTTATCGAGGCGGATGGTGACCTGTGCCTTTAATTCCTTTATATAAGGATTCTTCTGTCCTTTCATTTTGCTGAAATCGTACTCTTTTCTCATTTCCTTTCTCTCCAATAATTGTCTTCTTTTCCCTTAGTGGCTTTTCTGGCTGCAATAATCCTTATGACCGAATCTTCTTCCATGAAACGATGACATACGATAAGGATTCTGAGTTTTTGGCTCACACCTACCATCAAAAACCTGTCTACATCGAATGAAACCCCATGTTTTTTCTTATTGGCCTCATTTTTCCTATCGTCCCATGAAAAGCTAATCATAATTACACCATAATTATTTTGTATTATTTGTCAACACAAATCTTGCAGAAATATTTTATTCCGGTGCATCATAATTCTTATTGAGAACCCCAAAGACCTCTGTCTAATAGCAGCGTTTGGACAACCTATTTCCCATGCAGGATGTCCATCCATCGGATCGCCTCAGTGTCGTTTATCTTGCCGAGATAGACCTGGGTAGTCTTCAAATCCTGGTGCCTCAGGATAACTTTCGATACGACTTCCAATGGCACACCGTTTCTGCTTGCATATGTGGCCGAGTATCTCCGGAGATCATGGGGCGAAATACGGACATTAGCATTCTCTCCCAGCCGCCTTACAAGGGCTCTTGCTGTTGAATAGCTTATCGGAAATGGGCGGTCATCAGATTGAAGGGCTTTATCCTTGATGTATTCCGCCAGCTTTTTCGACACGTTCTCCGGCATATAGGCAAGCTCTGATTCTTTACCGGATTTTGGCTCCCGCAGGGTAATGGTTCTATCTGAGACATCCGACACCTTTATCTTCAGCAATTCGCCGATTCTCAATCCGCACTTTGCCTGAAGTTCCAGTATCAAGCGGTCTCTCACCCTTTTCGTGTTGTAGATCATTTCATCAACCGTTTCTCGTTCGAGCATCTTGCGAGACACCTGTTTTGGCGCTCGATAGGATTTGCTAAGCAAAGATGTGTTGCATGGATTTCTCATGCTCAGTGAGCAACGCTCGATAATGAAATTATAAAAGGTTTTTAGCTGGGAATATCGGAGCCTTCGAGTAGATTTGGCAAGATCCTTTGTCAGATCCTCCAGAAATGTGTAGATTTCATCGGGACCGATGGAATCCAAGGCTCTTTGAACGTAAATCATTTCGAACCTGTTTGTGATAATCCAAAATTGA
>PLLV01000182.1 GCA_003142295.1 Syntrophaceae bacterium | reverse complement strand
GTCACCTTAGGGGAGAAAGGTTCGCAGGTTATCACGGCGGACGGCGAAATAAACATTCCCGCCGTTAAGCCGAGGAAGGTGGAAGACCCGACAGGCGCCGGCGATTCGTACAGGGGCGGGCTGATAAGCGGACTGATCCAGGGCAAGGATATCGAACAGTGCGCCAGGATGGGCAGCGTATGCGCTTCCTTTGCCGTAGAGTATTATGGCACCCAGGAATACAGGTTCGGCCCTGAGGAATTCGAAGAGAGGCTCAAAGGATCATACTGAAGGGCTCTTGATTCTTTAAAACCAATCCAGCAGAGTCCGCTATGAAATAAAGTGCCTTAATCGTAACCACCATGCCAAAGGCCTGCATGGGAAAATGTTATGGAACGCCCATGCTCAAAGTGCCGAAGGCATGAAACAAAATAAAGTCAGGAGAGAATGCAATGGCAAAAATGAAAACAGTAAGTATTGAGGCAAAGTCTGATGAAAAATTCAAGGTTGAAGTAAAAGCAGGGAACCATACTATTTACGTCGACCAACCGACCACAGGCGGTGGTACTGATGCAGGACCAAACCCTGTTGAATATTTATTCACGTCTCTTGCAGGATGCATCGCCACAGTGGCACGAATTATTGCCATTCAAAAGAGGATCAAACTAAACGGCATGCACATGAAGGTGGAAGGGACATTTGATCAGGAGACGATACTCGGCAAGAGCAAGGAAAACAGGGCTGGAATTGCGGGTATAAATGTTACATTGAATATCGACGCGGATATGTCAAAGGAGGAAAAGGAGGCTTTTGTACATGAAATAGAAAGCAGGTGTCCTGTTTCAGATAATATCGCCAACACAACACCTATAAAAGTTGAACTTTTGTAATCTTATTTTTTTGAAACCAACCTCAATTGATTGCATTCCCGGGCGGTAGGAGGCTTCTTCAACCGCCCTTTTCCTGCATTTCTTTCCGACAGCACCGAAGGAGCGGCTCAACCGTATCCAAGTTCCGCAAGCCTTTCCTCGCTGATTCCCAGAAAATGCGCAATTTCATGCACCACTGTAATTTCGATTTGTTCCTCAAGTTCGTCTATTGTGTTGCACATTTTTTCCAAAGGCTCCTGGAACAGAATAATGGTGTCCGGGTAAAGAGGCGGATAGACCACGGAACGATCCATGAGTGATGTACCCCTGTACATACCAAGCAAAGGTTCATTCCGATGAAGACCCATCTCCTCGAGAATTTCCTTAGAAGGACGCTTCTGGACGGAAATGACGATATTTTTCAGATGATGCCTTATTTCCGATGGGATCCGTGCAATCGCCCTTTTTACAGCCCGATCAATTTCCGTCTCGTTCAGCCTCAACGTCTTCATAGGCAGCACCTACCCTCGGTGATTTGTTCCACTATATGAGCACTGCTACAGTCCTGCGCTACTATCCTATGTGAGGGGGCCGCTTCTGTTCAGGCTTATTGTTAGACTGCGCCGCTTCCGGCTTCGTGGGCTTCAATTTTTTGGGTAAGCGTGTCCCATGAGGCGTACAGATTTTCAAGTTCCCTGGTGATATCAAGTAGCTCCTGACTTAGCATTTTGATTTTCTGCGGTTCCCTGTGAATGCCAGGCTCACAGAGAATCTTTTCGTTATCCGCCTTCTTCTCTTCTATATGGATAATGTGATTTTCCAGCGCCTTCAGTTTCGTCTTAAAGTCGCTCATAATACGCGAAAGCCGGTTTCTTTCCTCCGCTTCCAGTCGTTTTTCCTCCTTCGTCTTAAAAGGCCGCCGGCCGAGCATCGCCTCGTTTGCTTCTGGCAGTGATGCTGTTGCAGTTGAATTGCCAGCCACAGATGCTCCTGCTGATTTCTGAAACGGCCGCTCACCAGCTGTACCCGAGATGGTCGAGGTCATTTCACCGCGCTTCTGGATGAAATAGGAGTAGTTTCCAAGATATTCGTAGCATCGCCCGTCACGAATCTCGATCACCTTACTGACGAGGCGGTCCAGGAAGAACCGGTCGTGGGAAACTATTACCACCGTACCCGTATAGCCGAGCAGGGCATTCTGGAGAATCTCTTTCGTTTTCAGGTCCAGATGATTGGTGGGTTCGTCGAGGATCAGCAGGTTTGAATCCTGGAGAAGTATTTTCAGCAGGGCAAGGCGGGACTTCTCCCCGCCGGACAGCACGGAAATCTCCTTATAGATGTCATTCCCGGAGAAGAGAAAAGTCCCCAGGAGGTTCCGTTTTTCCTGATCATTGCTGCGACTGTCCGTCAGGCAAACATCGTCCCAGATGGTACGCCCATAGTCGAGATTCTGGGCGCTTTCCTGAGAAAAGAAGGCCATGCTCACGTTGAGGCCGTAGGTCACCGTCCCGGAAGACGGCTCTTCCATACCGCTCAGAATCCTTGCCAGGGTGGATTTACCTGCCCCGTTGATGCCGACGAAAGCGATTTTTTCACCCCTGTGGATTGTCAGGTCAAAGGAACTGAAAACGTTCAGGTCCCCATAGCTTTTGGAAACCTGTCTTGCAGATACAACCTCCCTGCCACTTTTCGGCGCTTCGGGAAATCTGATATGAACCTGTCTCTTGCTTCTTTCGTGTTCAATGATTTCAAACCGTTCGAGCATCTTGATGCGGCTCTGGACCTGCCTGGCCTTGGTGGCTTTATACCGGAACCGCTCGATGAATTCCTGTGTCTTTTTGATCTCTCCACGCTGAAGCGCCATCTGTTTTTTCAGGGCATCCAGACGCCGTTCCTTTTCCGCAAGATAGTAGGAGTAGTTTCCCTTATAGACGGTGAGTCGATGATTGGACAGCTCCACGATCTGATTGACCATCTTGTCCAGGAACACGCGGTCGTGGGCAATTGTAAGCAGGGTGCCGTGGTAATTTTTCAGATAGCTTTCCAGCCACTCCATGCTCTCCGTATCCAGGTGATTGGTCGGTTCGTCGAGGAGCATGATATCCGGGGCGGAAAGGAGAATCAGGGCAATCAAGATGCGCATCTTCCAGCCCCCGGAAAATTCAGTGCAGTTCTTGGAGAAATCTTTTTCCCGGAATCCGAAGCCGTTTAATATCTGTTTGGCCTTTGCGTCGAAACGGTATCCCTCGGCGGCCTGAAAGCAGGCAGCCGCGGCTTCGTAAGCCTTCAGTATTTCCTGGTACTCGGCCGAGTCAGGATCACACCGGGACATACGCCTTTCATAATCTTTCAGAGTCCGTTCGATATCGTCTATACCGCTCTTTTTCCTGAGGTAGTCTATCAGTGAAAAGGGCTCCAGTTCTACAAGGTCCTGTGGCAGATAACCGATTATCCGGTTTTTCCGATTCGGAATATCTATGGCGCCCTCGTCTATGTCGACCATCCCCAGGATTGCTCTAAAAAGGGTGGTCTTCCCGGTGCCGTTATCTCCGACCAGACCGATCCTGCTCTTTTCCGGAATCATCCAGGTGATGTTGTCGAAAATCCTGCGGTCGGCGAAGGATAGGGAAATGTTATTTAGATAAATCACTGATTAAATACCGAATCTGGCTTTCTTAAAGTGGCGAAGTATAGAGAAAAAGGACGAGACTGTCAATACCGGGAATTCAGCCTCTCCTTATGTGCCTCCCGTCTCTGTTAGGCAAGCTCTGAAGTCAGCGAATATTGCTGTGCCTCATCTTTTTTTGCCTTGACATCAAAGTATGACTCCCCTATATTCACAGCGCCACTTGATACATTTTTGTAATAATAATGAGCTAAAAATTGACATTTTTGCATGCTGATTCCGTTCCGGAATGACCCACCAGATTGTTTCGGATCAAGAACTAAAACGAAGTTAAATACCAGTGATTGTAGCTGTTTGTAAAAAATTTGCAGCTTCCGTCTACCTGAATCTTCAATGTCTGGGAGGTTGCGCAAAAAATTTTGATCTTCAATTATAATCAAAGGATAATTTTATGCCAAAACGCACTGACATTAACAAAGTGTTGATCGTAGGATCAGGCCCCATCGTGATAGGCCAGGCATGTGAGTTCGATTATTCGGGTACCCAGGCCTGCAAGGCATTGAGGAAGCTCGGCTACGAGATCGTTCTGGTAAATTCTAACCCGGCCACTATCATGACAGACCCAGGAATGGCCGATGTCACTTACGTGGAACCATTAAACCTCCAGTACCTCACAGAGATCATCGAAAATGAACGCCCCGATGCAATTCTGCCCAACCTCGGGGGCCAGAGCGGCCTCAATCTTACCTCAGAACTCCACCGCACGGGTGTCCTCAAGAAATACGGCGTCAAGGTCATCGGAGTCCAGGTGGATGCCATCGAAAGAGGTGAGGACCGTATTGCCTTCAAGGAGACGATGAATAAGCTTGGGATCGAGATGCCCCGGAGCGAACCAGCTTACACCGTTGAGGAGGCTAAGGATATCGCAGCAAGAATCGGTTACCCCGTGGTAATCCGCCCTGCATATACCATGGGAGGAACCGGAGGAGGCTTGGTTTACAATCTTGAGGAACTCCGCACCGTAGCAAGCCGGGGCATATCTGCAAGCCTCGTAGGGCAGATTCTGATAGAGGAATCGGTCCTTGGCTGGGAAGAGCTGGAACTCGAGGTTGTTCGAGACGCGAAGAACCAGATGATCACTGTTTGCTTCATAGAAAATGTGGATGCCATGGGGGTACACACGGGAGATTCCTACTGTACGGCCCCCATGCTCACCATTGATCCCGAACTCCAGAAGCGCCTCCAGAAGTACTCTTATGACATCGTCGAAGCCATTCAGGTCATCGGCGGCACAAATATCCAGTTTGCCCATGACCCTGAAACGGGGCAAGTCGTCGTCATCGAGATCAATCCCAGAACCTCACGCTCATCGGCCCTCGCCTCAAAGGCTACGGGGTTCCCCATTGCGTACGTCTCATCGCTTCTTGCCGGCGGCCTCACCCTTGACGAAATTCCTTACTGGCGTGAAGGCACTCTCGACAAATATATACCCTGGGGCGATTATGTAGTAGTCAAATTCTCCCGCTGGGATTTCGAGAAGTTCCCCGGCGCCGAGGATAAACTTGGCACCCAGATGCGCGCCGTCGGTGAGGTCATGAGCATCGGCAAAACATATAAAGAGGCCTTTCAGAAGTCCATCCGCTCCCTGGAGAAGGGTCGTTATGGCCTTGGTTTCGTGAAGAACTTCCACCAGAAGACACTCGAAGAACTCATGGATCTCCTCTATGAACCATCGAGTGAACGTCAGTTTATCATGTACGAAGCCCTGAGGAAAGGAGCTTCCGTGGAAGATCTCTACAAGAGAACCTATATCAAGCGCTGGTTCATAAAGCAGATGAAGGAACTCGTGGAGCTTGAGGAGAAGATCAGCCAGTATCGCATGGAGAAACTGCCCGACGACCTTCTGCTGCAGGCAAAGAGGGACGGCTTTTCAGATCGTTACCTTGCCATGCTCCTCAAGGTTCCTGAGAAGATAATACGGCAGCGGCGCCTGGACCTGGGGCTTGGCCAGAGATGGGAGCCCGTGCCGGTAAGCGGAGTGGAAGACGCTGCTTATTATTACTCAACCTACAATGCCCCGGATAAAGTCGGTGTAAGCGACCGCAGGAAGATTATGGTCCTGGGTGGCGGGCCCAATCGAATCGGCCAGGGGATCGAGTTTGATTACTGCTGCGTTCATGCAGCCTTTGCCCTCCGCGACGAGGGCTACGAGTCTATCATGGTGAACTGCAACCCGGAGACCGTATCCACAGACTACGATACCTCGGACAAACTTTACTTCGAGCCCCTTACCGTGGAGGACGTGCTCTCCATTTACGAGAAGGAAAAACCCGAGGGTGTTATCGTTCAATTCGGGGGACAGACACCTCTGAATATTGCGAACGAGCTCCATGAGGCGGGCGTTAAGATCATAGGGACTTCCCCGGAGACAATCGATCTTGCCGAAGACCGCGACCGCTTTCGCCAGATGATGAAGAAGCTCGGCATCCCTATGCCGGAATCAGGAATGGCAAGTACCATCGAGGAAGCTATCCAGATTGCCGCGAAAATCGGCTATCCCCTCATGGTGCGTCCCTCCTATGTTCTCGGCGGGCGGGGAATGGAGGTGGTTCACGACGAACAGATGCTCAAACGTTACGTGGCCGCGGCTGTAGGAGTTACACCGGAGCGCCCCATCCTCATAGATAGGTTTCTGGAAAACGCCATCGAGGCCGAGGCGGATGCGATTTCTGACGGGACCGATGCTTTCGTTCCCGCGGTGATGGAGCACATCGAGCTTGCCGGAATTCATTCAGGCGATTCGGCTTGTGTGATTCCGCCAATCAGTATTCCCGTGCGTCATATCGATACCATCTGCGACTACACGAAGAAGATCGCCGTGGAGTTCAACGTCGTAGGCCTTATGAATATACAGTACGCCATTGCAGACGATGTGGTCTACATCCTGGAAGCCAATCCGAGGGCATCCAGAACCGTACCCCTCGTGTCCAAGGTCTGCAATATTTCCATGGCACGCATTGCCACCCAGATCATGTTGGGGAAAAAACTTGCAGACCTGAATCTCAAAGAAAGGTCGTTCAGACACTTTGGCGTGAAGGAAGCGGTCTTTCCCTTCAATATGTTCCCTGAGGTGGACCCTGTCCTAGGGCCGGAGATGCGATCCACCGGGGAGGTTCTGGGGCTTGCCGATTCTTTCGGTCTTGCCTTCTACAAAGCAGAGGAGGCAGCCCAGCAGTCCCTTCCGAATGACGGGACGGTGCTGATCACTGTGGACGATAAGGACAAGGGGAGTGTATTCGAGGTAGCGCGGGAATTCCAGCGACTTGGTTTCAAGATCAAGGCAACCGAGGGGACACACCAGTTCCTTCTGCGAAGCGGTATAAAGGCTGAGCCCATTCTCAAGATGCATGAGGGTCGGCCAAATATCGTTGATGGAATCATGAACAGGGATATCCAACTTGTCATCAACACGCCTAACGGGAGGCTCGGCAAGTACGACGATTCTTATATCCGGAAAAGCGCTATCAAGTATAAAATCCCTTACATTACTACAATCGCGGCGGCTGTTGCGGCTGCCAAGGGGATCGCAGCAAACCGCCAGAGACACGGCCGTGCCAAATCGCTCCAGAGTTACCATGCGGAAATCAAGTGATAAATGAAATCAAAAGGGAATGGTTAAGGATCTAATGAAAGCTGGGGCAAAGGAAGTCTATCACATCTTTAAATAACGAGCCGGCTGACTCGTCTGATTTTCCAGATATAGTCCATCGTTTCAGGGTCAAATCCATTGTTCAATCTGTTGCCCACTTCACCTGGGCCAAGGTTATATGCTGCCAAAGCCAGTTCCCGATCCTTAAATTTTTTAAGCAACATCTTATAGTATTTTGTTCCGGCCTTAAGGTTATTTATGGGACCTTCGATATCATCAAAACCCATTTCCTTGCCTGTCGCTCGTCTAACCCCCATCAGGCCTACTGCGCCGGCACTGGACTCGGCATTCTCATCAGTCAAAGACTCGACAATAGCAATAGCCTTGATATCTTCCGGGCAAGCGTAATACTTTCTTGATATCTGCTCGATTTGACTACCATATTTTTTCTCTATAATCTCAGCCAATCTGCGAATCTGTTCGTCGGTGGCCCATACTATAGATTTCACTATGGCCTTTTCTACTCTATTGTCACGGGCTTGTTGATATAAAGGGGTTTCCCCTATAAATCTGTATTCGCAGTTCAGGGCTATTATAAGAATAATAGCGATAGCCGCGAAAAAAGAAATTGAAAGTTTGTGCATGATTTACCATCCTGCAAAACAAGCCTTAACTGGCATACGTCACGGTGATGAATTACTAATAGTACGCATAGTTTCTTATAAAGGAAAAGGCACTCCGGCATATTAGGAACCTATAGGGGAGTGCCTCTCTTTTTTTTGGCAATGGTGCTTTTATAGGGCTTTCACGTTGTCTGCTGCCGGGCCTTTCTTGCCCTGCTGAACGTCGAAGCTCACTCGCTGACCTTCATATAACGTCTTGAAGCCCTCGGCTTGAATGGCGCTGTGATGAACAAACACATCGCCGCCGTCATCCTTTTCGATGAAACCGAAGCCCTTCTGCTCATTAAACCACTTTACTTTACCTTCTGGCATCGCTTAAATCCTCCTTTCTCAAAATTTCCTCAAAGTCGGATTGCAGCTTTGACAGAAAGAAAAAGGCCACCAAGACCTAAAGGGCATGGTGGCCAACCTTTGCACTTCAATATGTCTGATCCAACTTCTACTGTACCCTATCACTACTGAAGGGTACAAACGTTAGAGTAAATTTAGTACGACCAAAGCTGAAAGTCAAGGTTTATTTTACTTTTTTCAATATACCAAAGTTTCTTGAACAGACTTAATAATATTAACCTTCATCCATGTCATTGGAATCAGTGCATTTCTCAGTATGATGCAACCTTTAGAATTCGGCTCATCACGGCGGCGGCTATGCAGTCTTTGCTGCACCCACTTCTCTTTTATTTATCATAAATACCTTTAGGCCATGAGTGAAATGCGTAAGACCGCTTATAGGATCTTTTCGCTCTTTCATCATTTTTTAAGATGCCGTGCTATTTTTCCAATGCCTTCCTGATAAGGGGGGAAGACAACACCTGCTTCGGTTACAATAGCAGTGATGTAACGGTTTGGGGTAACATCAAAGGCTGGGTTATAAACATGCACCCCCTCAGGCGCCACTCTTATTCCCCGGATGGTTGTGATCTCCTCCGCGTTTCTTTCCTCAATGGGGATCTCATCGCCATTCTGAACCGACACGTCTATGGTCGATAGAGGCGCTGCCACATAAAAAGGAATGTTATGCTCTTTAGCCAAGACAGCGAGGGAATATGTGCCGATCTTGTTTGCCACATCACCGTTGGCGGCGATTCGGTCCGCCCCGACGATTACCTTGCTGATCATTCCCTGTTTCATCAAAAACCCGGCCATGCTGTCTGTGATCAGTGTCGCCGGTATATTATCCTTCTTCAGTTCCCAGGCTGTCAGCCTTGCACCCTGGAGCACCGGTCTTGTTTCGTTGACAAAGACATGAAGCCTTTTCCCTTCTTCGCTGGCGGCCCTGATGACGCCCAGGGCCGTCCCGTAACCGGCCGTAGCCAGGGCACCCGCATTGCAGTGGGTCAGTATCTTGTCGCCGTCCTCCATCAGAAACCTCCCCTGCATGCCCATTTCCCTGTTTATGGCAATATCCTCCACGCAGATATGGATGGCTTCATCCACAAGAACCCGCTTGATCTGATCAGGAGAGCCCGACAACGCTTCGTCGAAACTTTTTTTCATCCTCTCTATGGCCCAGAAAAGATTCCTTGCCGTCGGCCGGGTCCGGGAAAACTGATCACAGATTTCATAAAACGCGAGCTTGAAGTCTTCTTTCGATGAAGTGGCAAGATGGAGTGCGCCCAAGGCGATGCCCATCGCAGCAGCTACTCCGATTGCCGGGGCGCCGCGGACGGTCAGGTCTTTAATTGCTGCGATTACATCCTTATAATCAGTAAACCTCAGGTGGCGCTCTTCATGGGGAAGGGCCTTTTGGTCGATCATGACGACCGCATCATCTTTCCAGAAAATCGTCCTTATGGCACTGTCCATCTTATAAGTTTTCCCTCTTGAGGTAGAAACAAGATTGCTTTGCCTGTCCCGTGTATCCTCGCAATTACAAAATAATTTCTTGCAAATCCTTCGGAAAGAGTTCTAAGAGGCGAATCAAAGATTTTTTCTTGATGACTGCTATTTATACAACACTTCACTCCTATTCGGCATATTGATCACAACTGCAAAATGCGAAAAAAGATTTTGAGCCCCGATGAATCTCTTCTGAGAAATCCTATGATTAAGGCGCGGGATGATTACGACCCTGCTAACATTTTTTTCAGGAGCTCATTGATGAGTTGCGGATTGGCCTTCCCCTGGGTTGCTTTCATTATCTGACCTACAAAATAGCCAAAAAGCTTCTCTTTGCCCCCCCGGTACTGCTCCACCTGTGCCGTATTCGCTGCCAGGACGTCCGCAATGGTTTTTGTGATCGCAGCCTCATCGGTAATCTGAATCATGCCCTTCTCTTCAATAATCGTCTTCGGCGGCTTGCCGGTCCTGTACATCTCCTCAATAATATCCTTGGCCATCTTGCCGCTGATGGTTCCATCTTCAATGAGTTGAATCATCTCCGCAAGTGATTGGGGTAGAATGGGACATTCCTTCATATCCCGCTTGCCCTCATTGAGAAATCGCAGGATGTCCCCCATGACCCAATTGCTTGCTGCTTTCGGTTTTCCGGAAAGCCTGGCCACATCTTCGAAGTAATCAGCAAGTACTCGGCTTGACGTCAATACACCGGCATCATAGGAAGGGAGCTGATAATTTCTGATAAACCTCTCCCGTTTCTCCAGAGGAAGTTCAGGGAGGCCGCTTCTGACCTTCTCCACCCATGCCTCATCCGTTACTATCGGAACGAGATCGGGATCGGGAAAATATCGGTAATCGTGGGCCTCTTCTTTTCCCCGCATGGATAGGGTAACCCCCTGTGCATCATCCCACAGCCTGGTTTCCTGGATCACCTTCTGGCCGCTCTCCAGGATATACTGCTGCCGCTTGATTTCATAATCCAGGGCACGCTGAACATTCCTGAAGGAATTCATATTTTTCAGCTCTGTCCGTGTACCGAAGACTTTTTCTCCTCTTGGTCTTATGGACACATTGGCATCACAGCGGAAGCTCCCCTCTTCCATGTTCCCGTCACAGATCTCCAGATAAACGAGTATTTCATGCAGTCTTCTCAGATAGGCGGAGGCCTCTTCGGCGCTTCTCATATCCGGCTCGCTGACAATCTCAATGAGCGGCACCCCCGTCCTGTTCAGGTCTACGTAACTCGACGGCAAATGCTCATCGTGAATCATTTTGCCTGCATCTTCCTCCATGTGAATCCGCGTTATGCCGATCCTCTTTTTTCCCCCATCCTCTTCAATATCCACATAGCCATGTTCCGCAAGGGGCTGGGCATACTGGGAAATCTGATATCCTTTAGGAAGGTCAGGATAGAAATAGTTTTTCCTCGCGAAGGTGCATGTCTCGTTAATCTGACAATTAGTCGCCAGTGCCATCTTCATTGCGTACTCGACGACCTTCCTGTTCAGAACGGGCAGGACCCCCGGCATACCGATGCATACGGGACAAGTGTGACTGTTGGGCTCGGCCCCAAAAACAGTAGAGCAGGTGCAGAATATTTTTGACTCCGTAAGGAGTTGGGCATGAACCTCCAGCCCGATTACCGGTTCATATGCCATTAGAGATCTGGTCTCCTCTGCTTTAGGTTTGCATGCTTTTCAAATGCAGAGGCAATTTGAATTAATTTCCCTTCTTCAAAATGCCCTGCTAGGAACTGGGCGCCTATGGGGAGTCCTTGCCGCGTGAACCCGCACGGCACAGATATGCCTGGTATGCCTGCCAGGTTTGTTGATATGGTGAATATATCAGAGAGGTACATCTGCAGGGGATCGTCCATTTTTTCCCCGATTTTGAAGGCAGGAGTGGGGGATGTCGGGGTCAGGATAACATCGCAATCTTTAAATGCCTCTTCAAAATCACGTTTAATCAGTGCCCTCACCTGTGAAGCCTTCTTATAGTAAGCATCGTAATAGCCGGAAGACAGTGCGTACGTCCCTATCATTATCCGCCTTTTTACCTCGGCCCCGAAACCGGCGGAACGTGTCTTCTTGTACATATCCATGAGGTCCCTGCAGTCTTCTGCCCGGAATCCGTATTTCACCCCGTCATATCGGGCCAGATTGGAACTCGCCTCCGCGGGAGCAATGATATAGTACACGGCCAGGCAGTATTCCGTATGGGGAAGGGATATCTCGACACACGAAGCCCCAAGTCCTTCGATGGCCTTCATGGCTCTGCTTATGGCCTCCGTTACCTCCGGGTCAATGCCTTCAATGAAGTACTCCTTCGGAATCCCCACCTTACAGCCATCAATCCCCCTTGAGAGAAATGCCGTGTAATCGGGCACGTCCAGGGGAACAGATGTAGACTCCCTCGGGTCATATCCGGCGATAACGTTCATCATGATGGCGCAGTCCTCAACATCTTTTGTAAAAGGGCCAATCTGATCCAGGGAGGAGGCAAAAGCGATAAGTCCGTACCGGGATACCCTTCCATAGGTTGGTTTCATTCCCACAACACCGCACAAAGCAGCAGGCTGTCTGATGGAGCCACCCGTATCGGAACCGATGGAGGCAATGCACTCATCAGCAGCCACAGAAGCAGCGGAACCGCCGCTCGACCCGCCGGGTATCCTGTCGAGGGCCCAGGGATTCTTGGTTATCCCAAAATGTGAGGTCTCCGTAGATGAACCCATGGCGAATTCATCCATATTCGTCTTGCCGGTGAACACTGCGCCGGCTTCCTTCAATTTCTCCACCACTGTGGCATCGTACGGCGGGATATAGTTGTACAGGATGCGGGATCCGCACGTCGTCAAGAAACCCTTCGTGCAGACGATATCCTTGAGGGCGATGGGTATGCCCGTCAGGGCTTGGATGTTTCCTTCTCTGATACTGCGGTCTGCCTTGGCGGCCTCCTCAAATGCATATTCCTTCATGAAGGAAATATATGCATGAACACTGCCTTCTACAGCATCAATCCTTTTGAACACGGATTTAACTATGTCTGAGGAATTTACCTTCCCCGACCTGATTAGTTTCTGCAACTCGTGAATCGTTAACTGATGGAGTTCCATGCGGCCCCTACGCTATTCTATAACTTTCGGTACCCGGAAAAACGGGCCTCTCGCTTCCGGGGCATTGGACAGGGAAAGTTCATGGCTGAGAGAATCTTTGACAGTATCGCCTCTGAAGACATTCTGAAGGGCAATGGCATGACTCATTGGTTCGATGCCCGCTGTGTCAACCTCATTCAGCTTATCCATATACATCAGTATATCGTTTAGCTGTGAGGTAAATTTCACCTTTTCTTCTTCGCTGAAATCGAGCCTCGCCAGATGAGCTACGTACTCAACTTCTTCTTTTGTAATCTTCAACGCCGTATCCTCATAACTACAAGAATGAACTCACAACAGCCGCCAGTAAGGATTTATCTGATCAATGACCTTCTTGATGACTGGATCCGTATTGCTGTCTGCCTCATTTGCAATTCGATCAAGCTCATCATCCGTCACATGTGTACCGTCCTTCATTTCGATAAGTGTCGCTTTTATCGACTCTGCAAGGCCGCTGATATGATACCCGCCTTCAAGGGTTGCAACCACTTTTCCACCGCAGCACTGATCGGCAATATCCATCAGCATGCGGGCCAGACAGGCAAACCCTTTGGGCGTCACTTTCATTCCTCCCAGGGGGTCCTTGTAATAAGGGTCGAACCCGGCTGAGATAAGGACCAGATCGGGCTTAAACTTCATGGAGACGGGGCAGATAATTTTTCTGAAAATCTTGACATACTGAGCGTTATCCGTACCGGGTCTCAAGGGCACATTGACATTGTACCCGATACCTTTCCCACGCCCGATTTCTTCTATAGCGCCTGTACCCGGATAATATGGATACTGGTGCGTTGAGAAATACAAAACCCTCGGATCCTCATAGAATTGCGCCTGGGTGCCGTTGCCGTGGTGGAGATCCCAGTCGACGATCAGAATCCGCTCCATCTTGTGCTTGGAAATAGCATGCATGGCACCTATGGCGACATTATTGAATAGGCAGAAGCCAGCCGCATTTGATACTCCCGCGTGATGTCCGGGAGGTCTGACAAGGGCAAAGGCATTGTCAACTTCGCCGGATACAACGCTGTCAATGGCGTTAAACAGCCCTCCCACTGCTAACTTTGCAACATCATATGATTCCGGAGTGGCTGCCGTATCGGGATCAAGGGGAACAAATATCTTCCCTGCCGTAGAGGCCACAAGATTTATGTAGGAAAGAGAATGAATCATTCCAATCTCTTCATGGGTGGCATAACGCGGTTCAATTTCGACAAAGTGTCCGGCCATATCAGGGGTTTCAAGCATAGTGTAGGTCGCTCCAAGCCTCTGTGGCGATTCGGGATGTCCAAATCCGGCGTCATGCCTTAAATACCTTTCATCCTTAACAATACCCGTTTTTCGAGACATTGGTCACCATCCCTGGAAGGGTTTTTCTACACAGGCTCAAGCTATTAGCACAAAAGCAATGAGAACGCAAAAATTTTCCAAGCGTGGTGACGGCATTCTCTGTTTTTGGAAAAACATTGACAAATGTATAAATCTATATATATTCAAGGCGATTTAGCGAATAAGAGGTTGAAATCATGTTCGGCATCGGTTTGCCTGAGCTCATCGTAATAGCAATTATCGCATTGCTCGTCGTGGGTCCCAAGAAGCTGCCAGACCTTGCCAAATCCCTGGGCAAAGGCCTCTCCGAATTTCGCAGGGCGGCCGATGATGTAACGGAAAACATCAAGGAAACGCTGAAGCCGGATGATGTTAAAAAAGAAGTCAATGACCATAAGTACTCTCCGCCAGGCGGAGAGGAAAGAAGAGAAAACCCCCACAAAGATTCCACCTTTAAAGCTCAATCTTGACTTCACACATCGACAAAAAATTCATTTTAAAAGGAGCTGCTGATAATTAATCTATGGAAGACCCTGTAGAAGAAAAAATGCCTTTTTCCTCTCATCTGGAAGAATTACGGACCAGAATCATCCGTATAATCATTGCAGCAGCTATCGGTTTTGGCGTCTGTTGGTATTTTAAGGAATGGCTTTTCCAGATCATTACAAGACCTCTGGCCCGGGTCCTGCCCCCAAACAGCTTTATGATATATACCAGCCTGCCAGAGGCGTTTTTTAACTACATGAAAATCTCTTTCTACGCGTCCCTTTTTCTTATAAGCCCCTACATACTTTATCAACTGTGGAAATTCATCTCACCCGGTCTCTATAAGTCAGAGAAAAAATATATGCTTCCCTTCGTTATCTCTTCTACGATTCTGTTTATCTGCGGCATACTGTTCGGATATTATCTTGCCCTTCCCCCCGCGTTCAGCTTTTTTGTGGAATTTTCGTCAGACTTTCTCAGGCCCATGTTTTCACTGCGTGAGTATCTTTCTCTCTCCCTGAAGCTCCTGCTTGCGTTTGGTGTGTCTTTTGAACTCCCCGTTGTGATATTTTTTTTGGCTAAGATCGGTGTTGTAAGTTCAAGAACGTTGTCGCGAAACAGGCGATACGCCATCCTTATAATATTTATCGCTGCTGCCATCCTGACGCCTTCCCCTGATGCAATCACCCAGATTATCATGGCTGTACCCTTGATGGGTCTTTATGAGATTGGTATAATCGTGGCCAAATTAGCCGAAAAGAAACGCCCCAAAGCAGAAGATTTGAAAGACGATCAAAAAGAAATATGAGACGTAAAGACAAAAAAATTCAACCTAAACGCTCCCGCCTTGGCACAGTACTGTTGGTGGCCATACTCTGCCTTCTCATTCTGGCAATCATCGGAATGAGTATCGTGTACTACCTCCTTCACAATGAATTGCCGAGCATTGCTGCCTTAAAGGACTACCGTCCCAGTATCGCGACGCGGGTGTATGCAGACAATAATGAACTAATCGATGAATTCTTCATGGAAGATAGAAAAATCATTAAGCTGTCCGAAGTTCCAACGGTAGTTATTCAGGCCTTCGTGGCCGCGGAAGATGCGAGATTTTATCAACATACTGGCTTCGACTTGCAGAGTATGACAAGGGCTTTTTATAAAAATATCGAGGCGGGTCGCATCGTCCAGGGAGGTAGTACCATAACACAGCAGGTGGCTAAATCCCTGTACCTGTCTTCGGAAAGAAGCTACATGAGAAAAATCAAGGAGGCCATCTTGGCCTATAAGATTGATAAATATCTTTCCAAAGATGAAATTATGAACTTATACCTGAACCACATATATTTAGGGCACGGTACTTACGGCATTGAGGCAGCATCACAGGGATATTTTGGAAAAAGCGCCAGACATCTGAACCTCGCTGAAGCCTCACTCCTGGCTGGTCTTCCCAAGGCGCCCAGCAGCTATTCTCCTTTCCTCCATCTCGACAAGGCCCGCCAGAGACAGGCCTACGTGCTTGAGAGGATGGTCGAAGACGAATATATCACCGCTGCAGAGAAAGGGCGGGCCATTGCAGCGCCTATAACCCTCAAGTCCATCAGACCTAAAGAAAAAATTGCCCCTTATTTTGTCGAAAACATCCGAAAATACATTATGGAAAAATACGGGAGTGACGTACTGTACAAGGAGGGTCTTGAGGTCTATACGACTCTTAACATAGACATGCAAAAAGCGGCACGGGATGCAGTAGAAAAGGGACTTCAAGAATTAGAGGCCCGGGAAAAATATGAGAAGGGACTCGTTCAGGGGGCTTTTCTCTGTATGGAGGTGAAGACCGGTGCTATCACGGCTATGGTCGGGGGCAGGGATTTCAAAAAGAGTGAATTCAACCGTGCCACGCAGTCACGGAGGCAGCCGGGATCGGCCTTTAAACCATTTATATACACAGCCGCCTTCGACAAGGGAATGACACCGTCAACGCGCATACTGGATGCCCCCATTGTCTATGAAGACAGAGCATCGCCAGGCGGTTTCTGGAAACCAAGAAACTTTGACGGGAAATTCAATGGGCCGACTACCCTTAGAACTGCCCTCGTGCAGTCAAGGAATATCATTACGATAAAGGTTCTCCAGGAGATTGGGGTCGATTATGCCGCCGCATATGCTACGAATATGGGGATAACTTCTCCTCTGTCAAGGAACCTATCCCTGGCACTGGGGACGTCGGGCGTCACTCTGCAGGAGATGGTGAGGGGATATGGTGTCCTGGCAAACCAGGGCAAACGGGTCGTTCCTTTCTTCATCAGGAAAATCGTTGATCGGACAGGTCATGTCTTTGAGGAGGCCCAAGTAAGAAGTGAGGAAGTTATCGATTCCCGTATAGCCTTTATGACATCCTATGTAATGCAGGATGTCGTGGAAAGCGGAACAGGGAGACGGGTAAAGAGCATAGGCAGGCCTGTTGCAGGTAAAACGGGAACGACAGATGATACGAGAGATGCCTGGTTCATAGGCTTTACGCCGTCTCTGGTGGCAGGGGCATGGGTTGGTTTTGACCAGGAAAGCTCCCTCGGTAGAGAAGAAGTGGGAGGCAGGGCTGCAGCGCCCATATGGCTCTATTTTATGGAAAAAGCCCTGCAAGGCAGGGCCATGGAAGTTTTTCCCGTCCCGGACGGAATTGTTTTCATCAAGGTAGACCCTCACACGGGTATTCCGGCGACACGGTCGACCCAAGATGCCATATTCGAGAGCTTTCTCGAGGGTACAACAGGGATTCGTGCAGTACCCATAGAAATTGAGGAAACGCAGGAGGAACTTAACAGGCAAGACGCGGACAGATCCCGTTAAGAATAAACAATAGCTCAAAAAATGCTTGACAAATCTGATTTTTTGTATAACATTAAACTCAAATTAATGAATAAAGGTAAGCAAATGACCCGTTACAGCCTGAGCACCAATATCCTTATCGTAGCCGTAGTAGTAGTATCTGTACTTCGGGGGACCGCTGCTCGGTTTCTGTGATGGAACGACATAGAACTAAGAGCCGCGGGCCCCGCTAACCCGCGGCTTTTTTGTGCTTTACAAGCCGCTGTGCAGATGAACTGGCGGCTTTTCTATTTTCTGAATAGCAAGGAGCAAGAAGCAAATATGGAAACCATTGGCGCAGATATAGTTATACAAATCTTAAGAGAAGAAGGTGTTGATGTAATCTTCGGATACCCGGGGGCAAACACCCTACCCATTTATGACCGGTTGATAAACAGCCAGGTCCGTCATTACCTCATGCGACACGAACAGGCAGCAGCTCACGCTGCCGATGGCTACGCGCGTGCTACCGGAAAAGTAGGCGTCTGCATCGCGACATCGGGGCCCGGGGCTACCAATCTGGTGACAGGTATTGCCACAGCCTTCATGGACTCAACACCCATGGTCGCCCTTACAGCACAGGTGAGCACGAGCCTCCTGGGACATGATGCCTTCCAGGAGACGGACATCATCGGGATAACCTTGCCTATAACAAAACACAGTTACCAGGTGCATGATGTGAATAATCTTGCAGCAACACTGAGGCAGGCATTTGAACTCGCCAAGACTGGCAGGCCCGGTCCGGTTTTAGTGGATCTCCCCCGCGATATTCTGTCGTCGAAATGCCAACCGGCAGAAAAACAAGCGGCAACCGCACCGAAGATAAACAACAAGCCAGTGGAAGATCACGAACAACTGGAAAAAATTGCCAAGACGTTGAATCAGAGTGAAAGACCGATCCTCATCATTGGAGGAGGAGTTAAACTTAGCAATGCCTTTCGCCTGATACGCGAGCTTATAGAAAAGGCGAAACTCCCCTTCGTTACCACGATGATGGGCATCGGTTCCGTCGATTCCGTTAATGGATACAACCTGGGGTTGATAGGAACACACGGGAATGAGCTGGCAAACCGGATGGTGCATCAATGCGACTTTATTCTGGCCGTGGGTACGCGCTTCTCAGATCGCAGTACAGCACTTATTGAAGAATTCGCCCCTCTGGCAAAAATTGCCCAGATCGATATCGATCCCACCTCGATCGGCAAGAGCATCAAGATTAATCTGCCGTACGTCGGTGATATTCGTGATGCCCTGGTGGCGTTGCTGCCCCTCATTGACGAGAAGGAAAAGTCGGAGTGGCTACAGAGGATCCAGACGGAGCGTGAAGCCATTGACGATAAAGTCGCTGACACCGGGTGCGGACAGGCGGGAGATTTTATTCGGATGGTACAGGATGCCATGCCTGTCGAAACAACGGTGACTGCGGATGTGGGACTGAACCAGATATGGACAGTGCGCACCTGGCAGGCACGCAGCCCCCGCAGTCTCATTACGAGCGGCGGCATGGGTACAATGGGATTCAGTCTGCCCGCCGCGATCGGCGCCAAGGTCGGCGCCCCGGAGAGGGCAGTCGTCGCTATCACAGGCGACGGCGGATTCTATATGAACATCCAGGAACTGGCTACTATCAGCTACTACAATTTACCAATAAAGATTGTCGTCATCAATAACGGCCATCTGGGGATGATCCGCCAGATTCAGGATCTTTTTTACAATGCCCGCTTTACCACTATTGATTTGGGAAGCAAGGTTGATTTTGTGACGGTTGCCCGGGGCTTCGGTATCCCGGGGAGCAGGGTTGCCGTGGATAGAGATCCAAAGGCCGGCATCGAAGCTATGGTTAAAACCGATGGCCCGTATCTACTGGAAGCCGTTGTTGATCCGGAAAACTATGTATACCCCATCATACCGCCCGGATGTTCTAACATCGAGATGATGTATGACAGACTTGACTGATAAATAACTACGGAGGATGTACCATGTCAAGAAAAGTGCGCGAACAGGAACAGACCATTTCCATTCTGGTAAACAATCAACCGGGCGTGCTGTCCCGCGTAGGAGGTGTGTTCGGCCGCCATGGATACAACATCAAGAGCCTCTGCGTGGCAGAAACGACGAACCCAGACGTTTCGAGAATCACCCTGACCAGTGAATCGGATCCTGATTTTACGGAGAAGATAAAAAAACAGCTGGAGAAATTGGTAGACGTACTCGAGGTCTCCGATCTCTCGGGACAGTCCTACATTCAGAGAGAATTAATGTTAATCGGCGTTACTGTCAAAGAGGGGGCATATTCAGAGATCCTGCGGGCAATTGAAATGTTCGGCTGCAGAATAGTCACCATGACACCCGATTATTTCATCCTGGAAGTAACAGGTCAGCAGGACGAAACGGCAGCAGTCTTGAAATACTTTCAATCCTTTGGTGTGGAAGAGACAAATAGAACCGGCTCAATTGCAATACAGAGAACGAAGCCAAAAGGAAAAATCTAGAAAAGTCACAAAAATATTCTTGACAACGATATAAGAGCCTGTTAGAGAAAGANNACATAGTTCGCAGTTAAAAAACCGTTACCAGCCAAAGGTAACGGTTTTTTTTTGGAGAGATGTCCCTGCAGGTGTTAAGCGGGGAAGGACCCCATCCTTACCCCCCCCATATTGATGGAGGGCGTTGACGGAGGGGATTCAAACAAGGGGGTAGAGAAAAGTGAAGTTAACGGGAGCTCAAGTTCTTTTTAATGCTTTGGAACAGGAGAAAGTTGATACCATCTTTGGTTTTCCGGGTGGAGCCGTGCTCGACATTTTTGATGAGCTGTACAGAAGGAAAATCAAGAACATTTTAGTGCGGCATGAACAGGGCGCCATTCACGCAGCCGACGGATATGCCAGGGTTTCCGGCAAGGTCGGTGTATGCCTCGTTACGTCCGGGCCTGGAGCAACCAACACGGTTACCGGTATCGCCAATGCGTTCATGGATTCCATTCCTGTCGTCATACTGACAGGCCAGGTGGCGACCTCGTTGATTGGCGGTGACGCCTTTCAGGAAGTGGACATCACAGGTATTACAAGGCCATGCACGAAACATAATTTTCTGGTCAGACGGATTGATGACCTGGGACGCACCGTCAGAGAGGCCTTTGACATTGCCCGCTCAGGACGCCCCGGCCCGGTCCTGATCGATATTCCCAAGGATATTACACGGTCTCTCATAGAGGATAGTGATATATCCTGGACACTAAGTCTTCCCAATAACAACAAGAAGGCTTCCATCCAAGATGCATGTGCGAAAGCACTTGACATGATCAGGAAGGCTGAAAGACCGCTCATTATCTCGGGGGGCGGTGTGCTTCTGGGGCGGGCCTGGGACGAGTTGAGAACATTTGTGAAAATGCTCAACGTACCCATCACCTCAACACTCATGGGACTCGGGGCATTCCCCGCATCCGACAGCCACTGGCTTGGTATGCCGGGTATGCATGGCACATATTACGCCAATATGGCAATCAGTCATTGCGACCTTTTGATCGCCCTCGGTGTCCGTTTTGATGATCGGGTTACATCAAAGCTTGATGCCTTTGCGCCCCATGCCAAGGTACTTCACATCGATATTGACCCGGCATCCATCGATAAATTTGTAAAGACAAATCTATCGATCGCAAGCGATTGCAAGCCCGTGTTACAGCTGCTCAATAAATGGATTTCCGATAAGAGTTTTGCAATGCCCGAAAAGCAAACAAAGGCATGGCTCGAGCAAATTCAGAAGTGGAAAGAGTTTGCACCCCTGACATACTGCCAGACTGACAAAATCAAGCCCCAATTCGTCGTTGAGACGCTTTATCGCCTCACGGAAGGCAAAGCGATCATAGCGACGGAGGTTGGTCAGAACCAGATGTGGGCCGCACAATTCTATCATTTCGATTACCCCAATTCCTTCATTTCGTCGGGCGGCCTGGGAACAATGGGTTATGGATTCCCCGCTGCCATCGGCGCGCAGGTTGCCCGCCCTGACAAGGTCGTCGTAGATATTGCCGGAGATGGAAGCATCCAGATGAACATTCAGGAATTGGCGACGGCTGTCAATTATGACCTTCCGGTTAAGATAGTCATTCTCAACAACGGATTTTTGGGCATGGTTCGCCAATGGCAGGAACTGTTCTATGGGAAGCGTTATTCCCACAGCAATATATCCAATGTGCCTGATTTTGTGAAGCTGGCTGAGGCTTACGGAGCAGTGGGCTTGCGGGCGACACGTCCTGAAGAGGTTGAGACCACGTTAAGAAAGGGACTTGATACCGCAAAGACGGTGGTGATGGATTTCCATGTCGAACCCGAGGAAGGCGTCTACCCCATGGTTTCACCGGGCGCGGCGATCTCAGATATGGTCTTAAGCAAATAGGATATACTGGAAGATATTTCAAATATATTAAGAGGTGATTCAGCTTATGGAAGTGAAAGAAAATACGATTTCCATTTTGGTAAATAACAGGCCCGACGTTCTGGCCAGGATTGCAGGGACATTCAGTGGCCGGGGGTTCAATATCGAAAGCATCTCGGCAAATATCACGAGAAATCCTGAAATTACCAGAATCATTATTACAACCATCGGTAACCGGGAGACCGTTATCAAACTTGAAAAGCAGCTGATAAAAATTATCGATGTCCTTGAAGTGAAGGATTTGACGCGCGTCAATGCGGCCTGCCGGGAAATGGTTCTGGTGAGGATGAAGCTAACCGATGCAAATCAAGTGAAAATCATGCAGACTGTTGACACCCTTAAGTGGAAGATTGTAAGAATGGACGCTGACACCTGCATACTGGAAGTAACGGGCGGTAAAAAGGAAATCGATGATGCCCTTGCTCTTTTAGACACAATGGGTATGGATGATTTTACGAGAACGGGAGTTGTCGCCCTGGAGCGTCAGAAATAGTCGTACATCAGGAGTTTTCAGAGTGCACGCTGCACAATATTTTTGATAGTTCAAATCATAACAACGAGGAGGTACAAATATGCCTAAAATCAACATCGGCGGGGTCATGGAAGAGGTTGTCACATCCGAGGAGTTTACCCTCGAAAAGGCGCGTACGGCGCTCAAGGATGAAATTGTTGCCGTCATCGGCTACGGTGTGCAGGGACGCGGTCAGGCCCTAAACATGAGGGATAACGGAATCCGCTGCATCGTCGGTGAAGGTGACTTCAACTGGCAGAAGGCCATTGATGAAGGCTTCAAGCCAGGCGAGACGCTTTTTCCACCAATAGAAGCAGCCAAGCGCGGCACAATTATTCAGTACCTGATGTCCGATGCAGGTCAGAAGGCCATGTGGCCGGAACTCAAACCCCACCTGACAAAAGGAAAGGCCATCTATTTTTCTCATGGATTCTCCATAGTCTATAAAGATCAGACGGGTGTGATCCCTCCAGCCGACATCGATGTTATTCTGGTAGCGCCAAAAGGTGCCGGACGCACGGTGCGCGACAATTTTCTTGCCGGAAGCGGCATTAATTCCAGTTACGCCGTTCATCAAGACTACACAGGAAAGGCCCTGGAAAGGACCCTTGCTGTCGGCATTGCCATAGGGTCGGGATATCTGTTCCCCACCACCTTTGAGCAGGAAGTTTACAGCGACCTCACAGGAGAACGTGGCGTCCTCATGGGTTGTCTGGCCGGTGTCTTGGAGGCACAGTATAATGTTCTCCGAAAGCACGGACACAGCCCCAGTGAAGCCTTCAATGAAACCGTAGAGGAATTGACGCAGAGCCTCATGCCGCTCGTCGCGCAAAACGGCATGGACTGGATGTACGCCAATTGCAGCACAACAGCGCAAAGAGGCGCTCTGGACTGGCGGCATAAATTCCGCGAGGCGGTAAAGCCGGTATTTGCCGAACTTTATAATTCAGTGGCCACGGGCAAGGAAACAGCTATTGTTCTTAAGGCCAACAGCGCCAAAGATTACAAAGTAAAGCTCGATGCGGAACTCAAAGAAATGCGCGAATCGGAAATGTGGCAGGCCGGTGCCGCTGTGCGCTCTTTACGCCCGGAAAAAAGAGCAAAAAAATAGGAGAGAGAATATATGCGCAGCGATCTCATGAAAAAAGGTCTGGAGCGAGCTCCGCACCGGTCACTCTTCAAAGCCATGGGTTATACGGATGAAGAAATAGTAAGGCCGTTGATCGGTGTGGTTAATTCCGCCAATGAAATAATCCCCGGACATATACATCTGGATTTAATTACTCAGGATGTTAAAGCCGGAATCCGCATGGCTGGCGGTACACCGATAGAATTTCCTGTTATCGGCGTCTGTGACGGCATTGCTATGAATCATGCGGGCATGAAATATTCTTTGGCCAGTCGGGAGCTTATTGCTGATTCGATTGAAATTATGGCAATGGCTCATCCCTTCGATGCACTGGTATTCATTCCTAACTGTGACAAAATTATTCCGGGCATGCTGATGGCCGCGCTTCGTTTGAATATTCCTGCAATCTTCATCAGCGGCGGCCCCATGCTGGCGGGGAAGATGGACGGGAAAGCAGTTGACCTGATCTCTGTGTTTGAAGGAGTGGGCGCGGTAAAGTCCAAACGGATGACTCCCAGCAATCTAAAGCAACTGGAAGACTGTGCCTGTCCGGGCTGTGGTTCGTGTTCGGGCATGTACACGGCCAACTCCATGAATTGCGTGACGGAAGCTTTAGGACTCGGTCTTCCGGGTAATGGCACGATTCCGGCGGTGTTGGCTGCCCGTCATCGACTGGCTAAATATGCCGGTATGAAAATCATGGAACTTTTCCAGAAGAATAACAAGCCGCGCGACATCGCCACGCTGGCTGCTTTTAAAAACGCAATAGCTGTGGATATGGCGCTGGGTTGTTC
>PLLV01000028.1:1360-2676 GCA_003142295.1 Syntrophaceae bacterium | reverse complement strand
TCGAACTATCCCAGGAGCGAAGCGACGCGGGATTGGACTTCAGCTCAGCCGGGCGCCAACCTTTGCCAGAAGTTCATGGAGCCTGCCGATTGCGATCTCATCCAGAGATCGTCCCGACGACAGAGCCAGGGCGCAAGCCTTTCCCGCCGCCTGTCCTTCTGCAAGGCAGGGGCCCATAACACGCGCAGAAGCAAACGCTCCATGATCCATGGAAATAGCCCTGCCGGTGACGAGAAGGTTATTGATTTCCCGGCTGAGGAGCGACCTGTAAGGGATGCCGTAGTAAAGTCCTTCAGGGAGAAATACCATGCGCGGTTCCATGCCGCCTTCCCAAAGTTCCAGGGGCCAACTGCACAAGCATACGACATCGTCGAAGATACGGCCGGCGAGGACATCCGCCTCCGTTAGCACATACCGGCCCACAATGCGTCTTGTCTCACGTATGCCGACCTGGACAGCCGTATCGGAGAGGAAAGCACCCGCAAAGCCGGGGATCTCTTTATTGAGGAACTCCATGACGATCTCTACATCTTTCCTACCCTTCAATTCAGCATAGGTTATATCGGCAATCAGGCTCCCGTCGAGGGCGTGGCCGTTTCTGGCAAGAGAGGACAGTTTGATGATGGCCTCGCCGGGACGAAACGTCGGTATCACTAATCCCTTACTTACCGTGAGCGGATATTTTCCCTCCCTGATGGCTTCTTTGATACGGTCATCAAGCACCGACATTCCCTTTTCCTGATAAAGTGCAAAATCCATCCCCTGGGCGAAAAACATCATTGTGGGATTCATTACAGCGCCGGCATCATCACCTTTGATCGTCTGCACGCCCGCAGCCGCCGCCAAAGTGGCATCGCCTGATGCATCAACGAAGATGCGTCCCNNGCAGCCGCCGCCAAAGATGCATCGCCTGTTGCATCAACGAAGATGCGCCCCGTGACGGCCTTAAGACCTTCGGGGCCGGCAATCAACAGCGCCCGGATAGCGCCGTCGGATACAACGGCATCGGCGACTGTGCTGTGAAGCAGCAGGTTTATGTTCTTTTCTCTTTCGATCCAATCGTCGCATAGACGCTTCATATGCCAGGGGTTGTACAGGAGGGCCGTAAATCCTTCGCGGATAATGGGACCGAAGGCACCTCCACGGGCGGTCAGGGCATTGGTCAACTCTGTGGCAAAACCCCCGATTATCGGCTCTATCCGCTCGGGATGATGGAGGTATAAACCGCAAAGCGTGCCCACAGCGCCGGCAGTGGCAAGCCCGCCGAGAAAACCATAGCGCTCAATGAGGATCACTTGCAGTCCAGCTCGTGCTGC
>PLLV01000028.1:0-1285 GCA_003142295.1 Syntrophaceae bacterium | reverse complement strand
CAAGAAGAGACTTGACCCCTTGCTCCCGTAATAATTAGCCTTAATATTTATTTCGCTATTAAATCCTGACATAGTTTTTCAACCTATTATACCTATGTTTACTGAAGGGAGTTATTATTTAAATTGCAAATGACGATTGATGATTGAAAGATTGCATATTTTTACACAATCTTCAACTGAATAGTAAGGAAGAAATGCTTATCATTATGTTACTGTATCAATCTTTTTCAGGATAGGATTATCAGCCAAGAATATATTTGTGGTTTCTGTCTCATCATCAAAAACAAGAACCGCCAATCCATTTTTTAGTTTAAATTTTACCTGTTTAAATTTCGTTTCCAGGGAAGCCTCAATTGTGCCATAATCAGTTCCACTTCTGGTAATGAATTCTTCTATAACCCCTTTTAAGGCTTTAGCACTGAGTTTATTTATTGGAATGATATGGATCGACATTTTTTACTTATTGCCTATTCCAAGATTATTATTTTTGAGCAAAGGTCGTTTTTATCCATTGCTTTGCCGTTTTCACAATTCGATCGAAGATTTCGGACTCTGTAATACCCATAGACTTGGGAATATGAAAGGAATGGTCGCCGCCTTCGATGATCTCCAGTTTCCAGGGAGCAGGCAGTTTGTTCAGAACAGTTTGCAGTTTTACCAGATCACACAAGCGATCCCTTGTACCTGCGAAAAAGAGCATAGGCATTTCGACCTGGTGTAAGTGGGCATCCCTGATTTTTGATTGATCACCTGCTGGATGCAGAGGATAACCCAGAAAGATCAGACCCTCCACCGGCAGTCTTTTCTCGGCAGCCATCTGAGAAGCTATACGTCCTCCCATGGACTTGCCTGCGGCTATTATATTGGTTACATTAACAGTTGAGTACTCCTGGAAATACCGACAAACTGCCGCCCATGTATTCTCCAACTTCTTTTGACTATCCGGTACCTTCAGACCCTTTTCTTTGTATGGAAAATTGAATCGTAATGTCGGATAGCCTGCTTTGGCCAAGCCATCTGTAAAGGTGACGAGAAGATCATTCTCCATGTCATTGCCAGCGCCATGAGCGGTGATAACACCTGCGCTGAATGTTCTTTTTTTATTCAGCGGCATGGTTAGAATTGCCGATACGGATTCATCTTTCGCAACAGGGATTGTCAATTTTTTCCTGTACATAGAAACAACATTACAATTAAAAAGCCTGATCAATTATGTAACTAATTTACGCTATCAGAAAGCAATATCTTATCAAACTATTTCTTGTATAGCATGATGGATATCAAT
>PLLV01000241.1 GCA_003142295.1 Syntrophaceae bacterium | reverse complement strand
CACGAAGAAATCACGCCATTTGATATCGGCGGCAGATGGAGAGACCGGTGCGGTTGTTGCGTGGTTATAGGCAGGGCCGGTTGGCCAGGCGGATGGGACCGGCGCTTCCGGGCGGGTGTAAGTTGGGGCCAAGGTGCACCCGGCCAGACAGACAATCATTGCGGAGATCAATAACGTTTTTCGGATCATGTTAGTGCGCCTCCGGAGAAGTAGTGAAATCTGGATGTTGTTCTGATGCTTGATCCGGCTGCTTTCCCTTGAATAGACGGAGCACCACGACAAAAAACAGCGGAATATAGAAAATGGCCAGGAATGTGGCGAAGAGCATTCCACCTGTGACGCTGGTGCCAATGGCATTTTGGGCGCCCGAACCGGCGCCGGTGCTGATTGCCAGCGGCAGCACGCCAAAATTGAAGGCCAGAGAGGTCATCAGGATCGGACGGAGCCGCAGCCGCGCCGCTTCGAGCGTCGCCTCGATCATCCCTACGCCTTTCACCATCTGCTCCTTGGCAAACTGGACGATCAGGATGGCGTTTTTTGCCGACAGCCCGATGGTGGTCAGGAGCCCCACCTGGAAATAAACGTCATTCGGAAGTCCCCGCGTCCATGTTGCCAGGACGGCGCCGATCACCCCCAGCGGCACCACCAGCATGACGGAAAAGGGGATGGACCAGCTCTCATAGAGGGCAGCGAGACAGAGGAAGACCACAAGAATCGAAATGGCATACAATGCGGGCGCCTGGGAACCGGACATCCTTTCCTGGTACGAGAGGCCGGTCCATTCAAAACCGATGCCGGCAGGCAGCTTGCCGGCCATCTCTTCCATCGCCTTCATCGCGTCCCCTGAACTCATACCGGGGGCCGATTGTCCAAGTATTTCAGCCGAAGGGATCCCGTTGTAGCGCTCCAACCGTGGAGAGCCATATGTCCAGTGGGCTGTGGCAAAGGCGGAGAATGGGACCATCGTACCTGCGTTGTTACGGATATACCACTTGTCCAGATCCTCCGGCTGCATCCGATAGTTTGCGTCGGCCTGAAGATAAACCCTCTTGACCCGCCCCTTGTCTATGAAGTCGTTGACGTAAGCGCTCCCCCAGGCAGTTGACACGGCGTCACTGATGTCGGCGATGGAGAGGCCCAGGGCGCCGGCCCGTTCATTGTCGATGTCCAGTTTGAATTCGGGGGTGTCATCCTGGCCGTTGGGCCGTACCGCCATGAGGATTGGGTTTTTGGAAGCCATGCCTAAAAGCTGATTGCGGGCCTCCATCAATTTCTCGTGGCCAACTCCACCGTAATCCTGCAATTGGAAGTCAAAACCGTTAGCATACCCCATTTCGATGACTGCCGGAGGAGCAAATGCGAAGACCATGGCATCACGGATATGTGAAAAGGCCCCCATGGCCTCACCGGCAACGGCGTCCACGCGCAGGTCCCGCCGTTTACGCTTATCCCAATCCTTGAGCTTGACGAAAGCCAGGCCGGTATTCTGTCCCCTGCCGGCAAAGCTGAATCCCGCCACTGCGAAGACTGAATCCACCGCATCCTTCCGATCGATGAGGAAGTAGCGCTGCACCTCTTCGATCACCTTGAGGGTCCGTTCCTGGGTCGCGCCGACGGGGAGTTGAATCTGTGTAAGCAGGATACCCTGGTCCTCATCGGGAAGATATGCCGTCGGCATCCGCATAAGGAGGAACCCCATCGCCAGCACGATGATCAGGTAGATCACCAGATAGCGCGTGCCTCCGACCAGCATACGACCGACGATGGATTGATACAGGCGGCTGCTGCTGCTGAAACCGCGATTGAACCTGCCGAAGAAACCTTGGAAAAGACCGTTTTCCGCGGCCTGATGTCCCTTTGCTACCGGTTTGAGCAGGGTGGCGCAGAGCGCCGGGGTGAGGATCAAGGCTACCACCACCGAGAGAACCATAGACGAGACAATGGTAATGGAAAATTGACGGTAGATGACGCCGGTGGAACCGCCAAAGAAGGCCATCGGTACAAACACCGCCGACAGCACCAGGGCGATCCCCACCAGGGCGCCCGTGATCTGTCCCATGGACTTGCGGGTGGCTTCCTTGGGGGGGAGCCCTTCCTCGGTCATGATTCGTTCCACGTTTTCCACCACCACGATGGCATCGTCTACCAAAAGGCCAATGGCCAACACCATGGCGAACATGGTCAGCGTATTGATGGAGAAACCGCAGGCCGACAATACGCCGAAAGTGCCGAGCAGCACCACCGGCACGGCGATGGTGGGGATGAGGGTTGCGCGGAAGTTCTGCAGGAAGAGATACATCACCAGAAAGACCAGTCCAATGGCAACGAACAGGGTCTTCACCACCTCTTCAATGGATATCTTGACGAAGGGAGTGGTGTCGTAGGGATACACAACCTTCATGCCGGAAGGGAAAAATTTCGATAATTCACTCATCTTCGCCTTGACAACGTTGGCCGTCTCAAGTGCATTTGCGCCGGCAGCCAGTCTGAGTGCCATACCTGCCGACGGCTTACCGTTGTAGTTCCCCACTGCGTCATAGCTTTCGCTCCCTAGTTCGATGCGGGCCACATCCCGCAGACGCACCGTCGATCCATCGCTATTGGTGCGGAGCAGGATTTCGCCGAACTGATCGGGGGTCTGGAGCAGGGTCTGGGCGGTGATGGTGGCATTCAACTGCTGGCCTTTGACGGACGGTGCTCCGCCCAGTTGCCCGGCTGAGACCTGAACGTTATAGGCCATGACGGCATGTTTTATGTCCGCCGGTGTCATTCGGAAATTGTTCAGCTTGTTCGGGTCGAGCCAGATTCGCATGGCATACTTGGAACCGAAGGTCATGACTTCGCCGACCCCTTCGACACGACTGATCGGATCCTGGATGTTTGCTATGACATAATCCGTAAGATCGTAGCGGTCCAAACTGCTGTCTTCCGAAATGAAACCCACGATCAACAGGAAGTTTCTGGTGGATTTTATAACCTGAATCCCCTGTTGCTGAACAACCTGGGGCAACAGAGGCATGGCAAGCTGCAGTTTGTTTTGCACTTGGACCTGGGCGATGTTCGGATCGGTACCTGCGTCAAAGGTCAAGGTGATGCTCACATAGCCTGCTGAGTCACTCGAGGAGGACATATAGCGAAGACGGTCTATCCCGTTCATCTTCTGCTCGATGACCTGGGTAACGGTGTCTTCCACCGTCTTCGCCGACGCCCCCGGATAGATTGCGTTTATCGCAATCTGCGGCGGGGCAATGGCGGGATACTGGGAAACCGGTAACGTGGTGATTGCCAGAGCGCCGGCCAGCATGATGATGATGGCAATGACCCAGGCGAAGATGGGGCGGTTGATGAAGAACTGGGACATGGATCCTCTCCTTTACTTCCTGGTTTCTGCGGGTACGGCGGCGCCGGCAGGCGGCGCCGTACCGGTCTTTTTCTCAAACGGTACAACCTTCACGGAAACACCCGGCCTTATTTTCTGAAATCCTTCCACAATCAGGCGGTCTCCCGGTTTCAGCCCCTCGCTTACCAGCCATTTATCGCCGATGGCACGGTCAATTTTCAGTACTCTCTGTTCCACCTTCTCGGAGCTGTCCACCACCATGGCGACAGCGTTTCCCTTCGGGTCGCGGGTAATTCCCTGTTGCGGGACGAGGATCGCCTGCTCGTTCACCCCTTCTTCCAGGATGGCGCGGACGTACATGCCCGGTAAGAGGATATGTTTCGGGTTCGGAAAAACGGTGCGCAAGATGACCGATCCGGTGCTGGGATCGACAGTGACATCGGAGAACTTCAGGACGCCCTCCAGAGGATAAGGGGTGCCGTCTTCCAGAAGCAACTTGACCTTCGCCCCATTGACGCCATCATGTTTGAGCTTGCCGCTTGCCATGCTCCGTTTTAGCTGCAGCAGGTTGGCGCTCGACTGGGTAACGTCCACATAGATGGGATCGAGCTGCTGAATTGTAGCGAGCGCTGCACCCTGACTGGCCGTCACCAGCGCACCGACGGTCACACTGGATTTACCGATGCGCCCCGAAATCGGCGCGGCGACGCGGGTGTATGCCAGATTGATGCGGGCTGTTTCCACGGCCGCCTTGCTGGCTTCAATATCAGCCTCGGCCTGTTTGAGTGCGGCGGTTATGTCGTCGTAGTCCTGCCGGCTGACCGCTTTGATGGCAACAAGCTCCTTATAACGCTCGGCCTTGAGTCGGGTGGGGGTGAGATTGGCTTCGGACTTGGCGAGCGCCGCCTTGGCGCTGGCGTAGGCCGCCTGGTATATGGCCGGGTCAATCTGGTAGAGCATGCTACCGGCCTTTACATCCCCACCTTCATTGAACAATCGTTCCTTGATGATGCCGCTCACCTGAGGACGAACTTCGGCCACAAGATAGGCAGACGTACGACCGGCCAGCTCCGTCGTGATCGACGTTCGCTCCGATTGCACCATCACCACGGCAACTTCGGGAGCGACGCCCTGGGGAGGGCCTCCTGAAGTTGGCTGCTGCCCGCAACAGTTCAACATCAGCCCCCCAAGGATTATTCCCACGATGGCAATCAGCTTGGCTCTGTCATTGATTCGCATGCAACACCTCTGTGATTTTAAATTAAATTTCAATTATTGTTAGCATCTAGGTAATGAATCTTTGATGTCTCAAATCATCTTACAGCCTTAAACTGGAATAGTCGCACTCTTGTGAATGAACGTTTATTCTAAAGGGTGGGACAAAAAAGGGACGAGATTGGCTTGCTCCATTTGTCTCATTCACCTTTTAATGCCGTCCCAACAGGCCTCTACGGCTCGCTCGATCAGAGTATCGTCCAGTATGGCGAACCCGAGGATATGGTCCCGCGTCAGGGTAATCAGGGGGCCGAAAGCCAAAGCGAAGTGCACGAAAAGGTCGAGTGCGTAAGAAACATTTACGGAGGCGTTGTAAAGGTTGAAGGCACTGATGTCGTTGTCCGGCTGCCCAAACCCGGCGCCGGAGATCTTCTGACGCGAAGCGGAGATGTTGGCATCCGCAGCAGGGAAGAGGGATCCGTATTGGGCCCGTCTGTTTTCGTCCGCCTCCCGAAGCCTTGCTTTCGCTGCCGCGACTGTCGGGCTGTCTGCCAGTGCCTGCCGGATCAGCTGATCCAATTCCTCGGAATGAAGGAGCGTCCACCATTCCTGAGGGATATCTTTCCCCAGGGCGAAACGCTGTGCCGCACCCGCCATTCCGGGTGCCGCCTCTGTCTCCGCCGGCAGCACCTCCGCAGTGTAGGCTTTGGTGGTTGGGGCCTTCGGAGCCTGAAAGTCCGGACCGACGGCGTACCCTAAAAGGACGCCGATGATCATCGCGGAGACGGCTATCATAGAGGGCCGAGCGGCTTTCACACGTTTACACATCAAAGGTCTATCTCCGGCCACGCGTATAATACTGTCCTCACGCATAGCGCTTAAAAAATCAGCGTTTTAGAATGCTCAACGCCCTTGCATTATAGTGACGGCGTATGGACTCCTCTTTCAGGCCAATGCCACGCAGCAAAAACCAGACGACATGTTTGATTAGCTTCTCCCGCGAAATTCCATAATCCAAGACAGGGGTCGCCGGCACAAAATCCGTCATGATGACGAAGGGTAAACGATCTGTAAACCAGGCGCGCAAACGATGCGGCACCGGGCTNNGCGCAAATTCTCCGTCCCCTGCGAGGCTGCGGAGGTAAAGCCGGATAAAGTCATCACGTTCAGCCAAACTGACTGATATCAGTTCAGACACCAAAAAGTGGACGGTTAACACGAGTGTTGAGGTGGAAGGTTTGAGAGACATTATTTTTTTCGTCTTCTCGGACATGTTGTCAGAGAATAAAGCCAGCATGGCATGATAGAGCGCCTCTTTATTAGGAAATATTTTGAATAACAGGCCTTCCGATATGCCGGCTGACTGCGCCAATTCCCGCGTCGTAGCTCCATGGAGACCTTTGTGCGCGAAGAGTTCGCGAACTCTTATGAGTATAAGTTTTCGCCTTTCTTCACGTGACATTCTTCCCTTTGCTTTCATAAGTTTAATTATATAGCAAGTGCTCACTTTCTTGTCAAGAAATGAATGGCACTGTTTTTCGAGAAGTATTGCCGCACCATCTTTGTGCCCAGGATGGCCCATTATATGTTTCGGTGTCGTGAGAGCTTACATAGCACGACAAGACCCGACCCGCCGCAAAGACTCATGCAGACCTCAATAATTGCGCTTCATCCTCAGAATGAACAGAAACCGACAAAAATAATATTAGATATACAGAATAGTTCTATAAGGGATTCAGTTATTTATTACGCGAAAATATCTTAGATTGGTCAAGTTCGAAAAAATGGGAAATGTGNNGAATTCAAAAAACCCTGCTTTTGTGGCAATATCAAAATTGCCGTTACCTGGGAAAGGGCCCTTGAGTAACCTGAACCATATCACCAATACGAAGCCACTTCGAGAAAGCAGCCTGTACCTCTTCGGGAGTGATTTTCAAGTATCTTTGCGCAGCGACAATAGGCTCGTCGAGGGGCAAGTCATTAGTCGCCCTGTAAATAAGTCCCAGCGCTATGCTGTCGGCGCTCGCCTCCGCAAGCTGGATCTCTCGAATTATGAGAGATTGAGCCTTCCTCAGTTCATCGGGTGCGACGGGTTCTTGTTGTATCTTTTTCAGATCATATTCGATGATGGCTCGCGCTTTAGACACATTGTCGGGGTCGCAGGAATACCTTACTTCATAAAGGGATCGAGTTTTGCCTACATTGAAGGATGAAGAAACATGATAAACGAGTCCCGTTTTTTCTCTGAGATCACGGTAAAGCCAGGTTGAGTAGAACGCGCCGCCCAGCACGTGGTTGCCTAATTCCAAAGCATAGTAATCCGGATGAGATCTGGTCAAGCCGAGTGTTTCGGCAAGAATCACCTTCGTCTGTGTCCGACTGAGGTCCGGCATGGCTGTGGCAGATGGTTTATTCGGTGGAACCGAGGGCACGAGCGTATCGGGCTTCGGTCCTTCAGCCTTCCATGATCCGAAGTATTTCTCGATCACCTTCCTGACCGCCTCCGGCGCCACCTTGCCGATAAAGACGATCGTCGTCAAGTCCGGGCGGAAGACCTTCTGATAATATAATTTCACATCGTCCAAAGTCAGAGAAGAAACGGTCGATGGCGTAGCCTCGCGGAGGGCAGCGTCGTTCCCAGGAAAGAGGGAAGTTCTCAATGTTCGCTTTGTCAGGTAGTCGGGACTTTCAAGTTCGCCCGCCACTTCATCCGCCACCTGTTTCCGTAATGTTTTGAAGGCTTCTTCGGGCAGTGCAGGGTGAAGCAGATTGTCCGCAAGAAGCTCGACGCCGCGATCAAAGTGTTTGGCAAGCACCTGCAGAGAGAAATCCGTGTCCACAGATATTTCCGCCCCTATGTTGTCCAGAGCTTTCTGGAAAGTCAGCCTGTCCAGTGAAGCAGTACCGAAAGAAAATAGCGGTCCCAGCACGCGATCCAATCCTTCCTTCCCCTCCGGCGTCTCAAGGTAAGGATTATTTTTCACATGACCGTATACACTTGCAGTGTCGCTCACAGAGGCGTACTGTATGATGACTTTGAGTCCGTTGGGAAGAACTATGACCTCCGGATTCACCGTGGAAGCCGGCACAGAGAGCCGATTCAATGCCTTGTCAGCCCAACCGGGAAGTTCAACGCTCTTTGTCTCTTTCGGCGCGAAGGACTCCATTCCTCCGCGGGGTCTCGCAGAGACAGGCTTGCCTGCGGCTTGCGGGACGAGAATGGCTTCTACAGATTGATGAAGTTGCAGGTACTTCTTCGCCACCCTGTTGACATCGGCTACAGAAACCTTCTGGATGGCACTTAAGGTATCGTCCGGTGATTGCCTTCCTTCCATTGCCAGCGCCTGAGACCAGGCCATAGCAAGACCCGGGACTGAATTTTTCTGAAGTTCGGCCCTCATAAGCCTGTTGCGTTTGGCTGCCGAAACAAGGTCGCCGGAAAATCCTTTTTTCACATCGTCCGCGAGAATCCTCCTGATCTCCTTAATCAGCGGTTGAGGATCGGTCCCCTTTGGGAAGGAAGCTGCTGCGTAGGCCAGGCCCGCCGCAGGGAGGGTGAGCAGACTGAAGTCGACGTCGAGGGCTTTTCCATCAACCACCAATTCGAACAGACTTCCTCGCTGGCTGCTCAATACGTCTGCAAGCACTTCACTTGCCGCGTAATCGCCGCTTCCGTAACCAGGCATACGGAAAGAAATAGCCGCAAGCCCGTGCGACTGGTCCGTCCTCATCGTGAAGGATTCCGGTTTCAGGGGTCCAATCCGTACGTCAGGACGTTTCGGAACATTCTTGCGCGGTATGGGAGCAAAATATTTCTCAACATCCTTCAGCGCCTTCCGGGGCTCGACATGGCCTACAATCACTAAAATTGCATTGTTGGGTGCATACCAGGTGTCATAAAAGTTTTTGAGCATGGCCCCTGTTGTCTTCTCAAAAGAAGGAACCGTTCCCAGAGGTGTGTGCGCATACGGCGTATCCCTGAACATAATTTCGAGAAGCCTTGCGTAAAAGATATAGTCGGGATCGGAGAGGTCCTGGGCCACCTCCTGTTCGATAGCCCCCCTTTCCTCCTTCCATGATTCCTCACTGTCGAGTACGCCCTTCATCCGGATTGATTCTATGTGCAGGGCTATGTCCAGATCTTCCTGAGCACAGGTAAACGAATATTGCGTGACCGTCTGCTGTGTGTCCGCATTGAAATCTCCGCCCATCAAAGCGATGATGTCTGCAAGCTGGTCCGCTGAAAGGCCCGGGCTGCCCCTGAACATCATATGCTCCTGGGCGTGGGCCATGCCGGGAAACTCTGCCGGCGCCTCGTTTGAACCAACAAGGTAATTCACTATCGTCGTGACTACCGGGGCCTGGGTGTTTCGGACAATAACGACCCGCAATCCATTCTCCAGAGTGGCTCTTAGTATATCTTCATCCCCTGTTCTTCCTTCAGCCGATGCCCAGGCTGCAGGCAACAGGGAAATCAAAACCGCCGCAATGATCAGAACGATAAAGCCGATTTCTGAGATTCGTGCATTGGCTCTTTTCACAATCGCCTCCGTCTAATAGTATTTACGCTCTTATTTTATGCGTTGCTTACAAGCTAGTCAATACTTCTTAAGAGCGGAAAGCAAAGTAGGCGAAGGAGCCGTGTTTTATTTTACTTTGCGGGAGAAAAATAATTTATAGCCGGTAATATAGCGCGGACAGTCCAAGGTATTCACCTGTCTTGAAAAACAATTCTTATAAACTTCTCATCGATTACCCATATCATATTAAGGCATATAGCGCTTTGAAATCAGTCATTGACGCATTGTATTTATTCGCGCGTAAGCTATACTACGCTAAGGACGCAGATTGGGCGAGGTGCCGCGAAGGCGGTGCGAAAAGAAACGAGTCGGCTTTATCATTTTGCAGTACCGGAAAAAGAGGCAAATTATTTATGGAAGATATGTCTGATATCCTGCTTGTCGAAGACAATAAATACAACGTGGAGTTTATGCTCGAAGCCCTGAAGAATCATAACCTGGCCCATAGGGTCAAAGTCTTTCGTGACGGCGGAGAGGCCCTGGACTATCTCTTTGCAGCCGGTGAGTATTCAGACCGCGATTCCTTTAAACAACCCAGCGTGATTCTGCTGGACCTGAGGTTGCCGAAGGTGGACGGACTTGAAGTTCTTCGGATGCTCAGATCCAACGAGGCGACGAAGATGATCCCCATGGTTGTTTTCTCATCTTCAACCAGCGACCAGGACAGGATAGATAGCTATAGGCTGGGAGCAAACAGCTTCATCGTAAAGCCCATAGCATATGAGAGATTTGTTGAGGCTGTCACCGAAATAGGTTCCTATTGGGCGCTGCAGAATGCGCCTCCGTAATGAGAACTCATCGCGAATAGCCGGATAGTGCGGCGATTAATGACGCCGTGACAATGCATCGATTTCTCAAATAACATATTGTGCATTAAACAAATCCTAATCCTTTTTCACCACAGTCCAAGATCTTCAAAGGCAAATAAAGTAATCGTTTAACCGATTGAATAGGCAATCAAAGCCTGCATGAGAATTTATTCGAATAGTCATATTGATAGACCTCCGGCTTAATCTCATTGACATGCTGGCGGTTTCTTCTTATAAACCTCGCATCCTGTCTCTTATTGCCGGCTGATTACAATGAGCAAATTCAACCTGAAAATTCTCATGGTCCTTTCATTAGGGCACCTTGTAACAGATATATACCAGAGCGCGCTTCCCGCCATACTCCCCTTCCTGAAAGAGAACCTTTCCCTCTCGTACACCATGGCCGGTGTCATACTCATGGCTGCTAACTTTACATCCTCTCTGATCCAGCCGCTTTTCGGTTTTCTCTCAGACAGACAGGAAAAGGCTCTTCTTCTACCTATTGGGTGCCTCTGCGCCGGTGTCGGTTTTTCTCTATTGTCCCTTCCTTCAAGCTATGTATTTATCCTCATGTTTGTCATTATCAGCGGATTCGGCATTGCCTCATACCATCCCGAAGGATACAAGACAGCCCATTTCTTTACAGGCGAAAAGCGGGTAACGGGGATGGCCCTATTCTCGGTAGGCGGGAATATGGGGTTCGCCCTCGGCCCTATAATCTCTATCTACATAATCAAATACATGGGATTTTCATCACTGCCCGTTATTATTGTCCCATCGTTGGTTTTTGTTGCGATTATAATCTTCTATTGGCGGGACATATCCATTGCTGAATTCAAAGGAGATAGGATAGCGGAAAAAGGGGTTGCACAGGAGCGACAAAAGGGCGCTTACATATCTCTATCAATACTAATCGCAATTGTGATCATGAGATCCTGGACGCAGATGGGCCTTATGACTTACATCCCGTTTTACTACATAAACCATCTCAAGGGAGACCCTCTCTATGCAGGGAAGCTGGTATTTGTTTTTCTTCTCGGCGGAGCCCTTGGTACCTTGGGCGGAGCGCCTTTGGCTGACAGATGGGGCCATAAACGCTATCTGACAATATCCATGCTTTTCAGCACACTTCTCCTGCCGTTAACATTCATCATTGATGGCTACATGTTGTTTGTCGTACTGGGTCTTCTCGGCATGACTTTGATTTCAACATTTACTGTCACTGTTGTCATGGCGCAGCAGTTGCTGCCGAGGAATCTCGGTGTTGCCTCCGGTCTCATGGTAGGTTTTGCTATCGGAGCAGGCGGCGTCTGTGTCACACTGCTCGGAGTCATTGCGGATTATTTTGGCGTGCCTGCCGCCCTGGAATCGATAATGATTATTCCCCTTGCCGGATTCATACTGAGCGTGGTCTTGCGATACCCGGAAGATAGCAAGAAAAGAACAGTGGCCGGGATGTGATGAGATGGGCGTCGGCCTTTTTAAGGTAATGATGGAGAAACAAACTTAGTCTGACTGGTCCTTAGCCGGTGAACGGGGATTTCGTCAAATCCGCTGAGCTTGCTCTGGCGAATTTCTGGTTCGGTGCCTGCCTGCTCCTTCTATATAGGTCTATACTCCCATTTTACAGCGCTTACGCTTAGTATACTTGACAGGGGAACTGCCTTCCCCTATATTGCATGTAGCATAGATCAAGTTGATAATTGTGGACAAACCATTAGCCCGTCATCGCCACAGGTAAGCTAAATGAGCCAACAGCCGTCTGATTTCTGGAGCATCCCACA
>PLLV01000134.1:2282-2704 GCA_003142295.1 Syntrophaceae bacterium | reverse complement strand
TTGGCCATTTTTCTTAAGGCGCGGGAAAGGGCTTCCGGTGTGGCACCCAAAATTTTTGCAAGTTCCCGTTGTGAAATCGTCAATTCCACAGTGGTTTTTTTATCTGCGGCATCCCTTGATGATGCATGGCGCAGGAAAGATGCCAGCCGTCCGGGAATTTCTTTTAAAGCGAGCGATTCGATGAGGGCCATGGAATCCTTGAGGCGCTGGGACAGTATCTGAATTATGTTGAACAAGAGCGCTGGTTCCTGCCTTGCTGTTGCCTCCATGACCGTACCGGGAATTAAAAGAACGGTGCTTTCTTCAATGGCCATGGCACTTGCCGGAAAGGAATCAGTTGCAAATGCCGTGCACAGTCCGAAAGGATCTCCCGGGCCGAGCAGTTGAAGGGTCTGTTCCTTGCCTTCCGCTGAACTCCTATA
>PLLV01000134.1:0-2205 GCA_003142295.1 Syntrophaceae bacterium | reverse complement strand
ATTAAATATCAGGGTGTATTCATAAAATCAAAAGCACGTAATTTTTTATCACAGATGTAAAAGAGAAACAAAATAAATTATTGAAAAGGAGAAACAAAAATGAATAATTCAGAACGATTTAAGTGGACACCCGGAAGAGTTGATATTATAAAGGGATTAAACGGCCAAAAGTACAGAGGAATCGGAGGACAAAGCCTATGAAAATGGAGCAATGGACTCGCGCGATTATCGGAACATTCGTTTTGATCTCTGTTGGACTGGGCTATTTCTATCACCGATACTGGTATTTCTTTACTGCCTTTATAGGAATCAATCTCTTGCAGTCTGCCTTTACGAAATGGTGTCTGCTGGAGGATATCCTTGAAAAATTTGGTGTCGACAAGAAATGTTGATTCAAGGCATGAATATCATAGATCGTCATCAGAACAACATCGAACTGATCACGGAAATTCTATTTTCAGGGGGTTCACCATGCAATCTCTCGTCTGTTTTTTATCAAGGGTAAAAATAACTGTGTCCGGTTTGGTTGCCGGATTATCCCTGTTTTTTCTGTTGATCCCGTCCGTCTGGGCGCAGGGACAACCCGAAGAACGGCGGATGACTGTAATTGAGGCTGTGCGGACAGCTCTTGTTGACAATCATGAAATAACATCATTGCAGAGTGCCACCAAAGCCCAGGAAATGGATATAGGCATTGCCCGCAGCTATCTCCTGCCCAAGATATTTCTCGAAGAGCGGTATCTCCGGACGACAAATCCCGGTTATACGTTCATGTCTAAGCTCAACCAGGAGCGGATCGGACTGGAAGATTTCAATCCCGATAAATTGAACCATCCCGATGCTATTAACGACTATCAGTCCTCCCTGACGATTGAACAGCCCCTGTTCGTGAAGAAGGCCTTCATCGGTTTTGATATGTCCAAGACAGAGGCTCAGGCTAAAGGGAAAGAACTCAGCCGGAAGGCTGAGGACGTGGCTTTTCAAGTCGTCAAGGTCTGCCTCATGATCGTCAGTGCCAAGGAATATTTCCGTGCTGTTGAACTGGGTGTTGAAGATGCCCAAGAACACAAGCGACTAGCGGACCTTCGTTATAAAAACGGCTTAAGTCAGTACGCAGACAGTCTCCGCGCCTCTACCGCATTAATGGAAGCCATGCAGAAAAAGAACATTGCGGACAAGAATGTCAGCCTGGCCAAGCGCAGCCTGGGTCTGTTGCTGGCGACAACGGAATCTATTGATGTGAATGATTCCGCAATAGACCTTCCATTGAATGATCTTTCCACCTATGTGAAAGCTGCCGAAACGCGCAGCGATCTGGAGGCTGCACAACTGCGGAGTGAGAACGCCAAGCAGAATATCCGGATGGCCGAGGCAGCCTACTTCCCGAATATCGGCATGGGAGGAACATATCAGTTCAACGACCATAACCAGCCCTTTGGTTCCGAAGGAGAAAGCTGGCAGTTTATGGCATTTTTACGATGGGACATTTTCGACGGAACTAAACGGGAATACGAGCGGGCGAAGGCGAAAAACCTAGCTGCACAGGCACAGGAACAAGTGTCCGCAATGAAAAAGGGAGTCTCCTACAGGATTTACGAGGCTTATATGAATGTGCAGGAGGCCCGGAAGAATATAGATNNAGGGAACACGGTTGTTAAAATTACGCTATGAGAACGGATTTTCGCCCTTGGCGGAGCTTCTAAATGCGCAGTCCAGTTTGGAGCAGGCAAGAGCAGGACTGGTGGAGAAAGAAAATGCCTATAAGGTGGCACTGGCTACCCTTAGCTTTGAGAGCGGGACGATCCTGAAGGATCTGAGTATTGATAAATAAAATTACTTAATGGAGAAACAAACATGAAACAGCAAAGTCATCGCAGGTGGGCGTTATCCTGTTTTATGGCGGCAATGATTTTGCTTGCCTTTATGACGGCAGGCTGCAAAGGCAAGCAAAAAGAAGAAGCGGCCAAACGTCATGAGATCACCGGCGTTACTGCTTCTCCCGTTTCCTTATCAACGGTGGACGAGGTTTATGAGGTCACGGGGACCGTCCGGGCAAACAGCACCAGTATTGTTGCCAGTCGTGTGATGGGTGTGGTTACTTCCATCTCTGTGCGGGAAGGCGACACTGTAAAAGCAGGACAGAGGCTCCTGATCATTGATGACCGGGATGCCACCCAGAGGGCGCATGCCGCCAGTATGGCGGTG
>PLLV01000024.1 GCA_003142295.1 Syntrophaceae bacterium | reverse complement strand
ATCTCTTTATCACATCCTCAAGATTTTCCAGAAAATCCATCCGGTCGGCATCATCTACAAAGACAGCCATCAGGGCATTTCCCCTCGCCGACACATGATAAACTGCACCAGGGTATTCTATCCTTATTGGCCGGGCCATTATCTCTCATTATACCATATTATGTATCATTATAAGACCTGACCCCCGTAGTGCCCCTTGTCGACGACCACCAGGAACACAAGGTCGAGGTGAGAATACCCAATACAGTCACCTGACTTTCATTTTCCTCAACCCAACCTACGTACTGTCCGCCTCCCTTCAAAATATCCCTCAATATATGGAGTATCCACCAAATATTGAGGCTCAATGATTCTTTTTTATACTTTTCTGCTGTTCTCTCATACTAATCTAACCATCTATTATTAATGGATGAAACAAACTATCGATTCTCCTTCGGATATTGGCAGGCCATTTGCTACTCTTTGCCGTGGTGGTGGTAGTTCTTACGGCGTGCAGCAAGATAGCGCGGTTGACGATTGAGTCGGTCATTGTGCCCTATCCCCAGTTGCCGCCGCCAAAAACACGCTGATTCCCAAGGAGGAGAAAAAGGATGATGAAAACATGGCTTAAAATGGTTCTCGTTTTTCTGTGCAGCATGGTTCTGCTGACCGCCTGCAATAACGGCGGTGGCAGCAGTAGCAGCGACAACAGTGGTGGTGCTGAACAACGACTGGGGATCGACGGGTTCTATGGTGTAACGTTTAACATTGCCACCTGTGCGTTCAAGACATTCAACCTCGAAATCGGCGATCAACAAAATCTTTCCACGAGGTGGGGGGACGATTTGAATCATTGTTATCTTTATGTTCCGGCATCCGGGAAAACGGTAACCATTAGCTTTACCGAGAGCGGGAAGACGATAACTCGCACGGTTTCTGTAAACGGCGACAACAACAAGGTCACCTTCGATGAGGTATGGGACGAGGTAGCCGGGGAAAAATACACCGGCCATTTCGAGCTCAACTTTAACGGTGATCTTAGAACCTTTACCATCAGAGGCTCTGTTGATGAGGAAAAAGTCGGGGTATGCGACGGACAAGTCGATGTAGGTGCCGGAATAAAAAATTATTAAAAGTAGCAAGTAAGGGGTTGAGGGTCAGGTCTTGCATCATAACATATTATATTCAATTAATGACTTTTACAATTAGGGATCGCCCNNATAATACAAGACCTGACCCTTACGTCTGCTCTTACGTCTGCGCCCATTGATCCGAGGCCTGAATCTGCTCGATCAAGGCTTCATTGGAATGGTGGCCCGCCAGGAGCGAAGACACGGCGGCAAGTACGGCGAGGATGGCCGTGCTGAGAGCCACCCCAAGCACCCACTGTTCCCTCGCCTCCCGCGCTTCCTCTTGGATCGCTTCATGCAATTTTTCAGTCGGATCTTCGATCTCTTCCGGCATGACATTCCCCTCAATTCAATATTATCCCATCATGTCATAAAAAGGTGACGGACTCAATCTTCAGAACTCCTATACCGTGAATCACACCGACGATTATCAGTGATCTCACGGGTTTTCTGGCACTTGGGATTGCGGCATTATACCGGGACTTCGGCGTAATGTTAGGGTCCCTGATATCTCTCCGATAATTCAGGATAGGGAAAACTTGCAAGTGATTGAAATAAGTCATACAAGAATGGAGCGTGTATGGAACCGAAATATGAACTCATCATCTACTGGAGTCAGGATGACAATGCTTTCATTGTCGAAGTACCTGAACTACCGGGTTGTATGGCTGATGGACGGACATACCAGGAAGCTGTAGCAAATGCAGAGATCATCATTCAAGAGTGGATCAATACGGCCAGGGAAGATGGCAGGCCCATACCGATACCCAAGGGGAAACTCAAATATGCTTGATGTGCAGAAAGGGTGTCAATTCTTGAACAAAAAGGGGGGCATTTATTTTTTTCATCTTGAATTTATACAATTAATTCAAGTTTCAAGACCTGACACGTTTTACTCCTCTGACACGTTTTACTCCTATTGAATTTATACAATTAATTCAAGTTTCAAGACCTGACACGTTTTACTCCTCATCCGAATCCGATATTTCGTAAACAACACCATGAACTTCATCTAGTTCCGATTTAATAATATTTGCATAACCGCGTACAGAGATAATCCAACGATATTCTTTCAAGATGCCCTTACCGATTACTCGGTGATCTGGACAAAGTTCCTCCATCTGCTTTAGCCACAAATTAGACCCATACGCAAAGTAGAGTTTCAATATTTTCTCTTTTTGCCTAACGCTACGGATCACCGGCCGCCAGGGCTAGATGAGCATTTAACTTTGCACGGCCGCGCAGCCCTGGTGGTCCGTGTGCATTCGTTAGCCCACAAGTTTATCGTATTCAGAGTGAGTTCCTATCCAGAACCATAGCAATCCATCATGCACTTCAATAGCGAGTGCCCGATAGGAAATTCCAATTCTGGCTGAACGATACTTGCCTATTTTCTTAAAGTGGAGAGAGGGATGGTAAGGATTTGTTTTTAGGATCTGGAAGTAATGGTCAGCGTGTTCTCTAATATTTTCTGGAAGCAAGTCATAACATTCCCAAAATGCAGGTGAAGCAAAATGCTTCAAATTTCTCTCGTCTTTCCTGCTTTATGAGCAGTCAAAGCCTCTTCTGCCAATTTATCGAGCCTGCCTACATTGATGTCTTTCTCGATCTGGCAGTCCCATTCATCAGAGTCATATTTTCTGAACCAATCCCTGAAAGAAGCAAGGTCTTTACGATCAAGCTTTTGTATCTCTTGCTCCAATTTTTGAATTTTTGTCATACGATCACCTCAAGAAACATATATAACATACCTCTCATTAGAAGTCACGAAGGGCTAACGCTAAGTTCACCGGGAAGCCCGCTTTTTGGGCGATCCGGTGGAACGACTTGTTCGGCCTGTTGATTTCTCGGCCAGACTAATCAGAGACCTAAGCGCCTCATTGACGGCCTCTTCGGTAAGGAATACTTTTGCCACATCAGGGCTCAAGAGCACGAGATTGGTGCCGCTGCGGTAGGATTCAAAGTACTTGCCGCGGACTCCCACACCAAGGTCTTCCCGTTTATACTCAGGACGTAGTTCATCTGATGTTTTAACCTTCCTCATAGATCACCCTTTCTTTGCGGTCCATTAGACGCGCGCTTATGATTCTTGTTCGATCTTTACGTTCCGTATGAGAGACAACAATGAGTCGTTTCTGCAGCGATAGGCCAAAAGTCATTTGTCTTTTTTCATCCATAGAATGATCAGGGTCTTGAAACGTAATTGCCAGGGGATCTCCGAAGACTGTCGCAGCCTCTTGAAATGTAACTCCGTGTTTCTTGAGGTTTGCCGCAGCCTTCTTTGGGTCCCATTCAAATCTCATAGTTATCTTCCTGTCAACTATTATACCAGAATCGGCTTGCGATTATAATTATTTCATGTGGGCCGAACAATATTATTAACAGGTAGATTTGCCTTGATAATACGATATTGGACTCATTTTCGGGCAAATTTTCCTTGACCTGTTATCACTTTTCATAACTATCCTCATGAAGGGATATCTCATGTCAACACTTCAAAAAGAAGAAGATAAGTTCCAACCTCCGCATACTCATTGCCGTGATAAGTGATTTCACGGTGTATGATTATAAGATTACTATCATGCAATATGAAAATTATATCATGAATGGATCTGAAAAATCTATAGGTGTGAGAACAGGCCCAATGCTTGGGGTTCCGAGTGTGGGGGCGCTGCTTATGGTTACATTGGGGACACCATGGGTAATTAAGTTGTGGTTCATCTTAAGTAAAGCATATTCGGGAGGTAATTGCAAAATTCGAAATAAACTGTCACACCCGCGAAAGCGGGGGCCCAGAAGGCCTCGAAAAGACTGGATTCCCGCTTTCGCGGGAATGACATTCTGGGGGTTTTGCAATTGGCCCGGATCATTGCTTTTGTTTTTGCTTTTTTAAATCCCCCTCTGAACCCGGTGAGCGAGAGAAGGAAAATCCGGGGGAACAGCGGCGTCTGTCTGAGCGGAGTGAAACGGAGCGAGTTCAGCCGCGGCCCGGATTTTTCGAACGAGCGAACGAACCCGAAGGGCGGGTTCACGGGGTGCCTTTTCTTTGGTTACTTTCTTTTGGCACCAAAAGAAAGTAACAATAAATGAAGAACTGGATTCTCGCTTTCGCGGGAATGACGCATGGGACGATTTTTTCATCCCTAGGTATGGATCAAGTTCGTGGGAATGACGTACAGCGAGTTTTGCAAGTAGCTCTGAAGTGAAAGATAAATAAAATTAATGGTGCGAAAGGCGGGACTCGAACCCGCACGGAGTTACCCACTAGATCCTAAGTCCTATGTTGGGTGTATTCTGAATGGTATTTAAAGCCTTGTTTTTCTTCCCGCTTTTACCTTTAAAATAGCTTATTTTCAAGCGTAATGATAGTCTTGGAAATAAGGGGTTCTAAGGGATAGTTGTTTGTCCTAACTGTTACGTTTTGAGTTGACGTTTTATAATCTTATTTGGCCCCATTCATATATTCTGCCACCACTATTAATAAATTTGTTTTGACATGATTTTTCATGCCTATAATAGGCATTCCCCTTAATCCTCTTCATGCACTCAGGGCAAGTATGCTCCCTAAGTGCATGTTTTTTAGCTGATTGCCTGCCGCTGAAACTCACAATATGCCTCCTACCCTATGGCGGTTGGAAATTCAACCACTTCCATTTCAGCGCTTGCCAGATCCACAATCATGCTGCCCAAGGCTGCATAGGCATCCCAAAACGGATCAGCCTTGATAGTTAGTTGCACCTCTACCGGCAAGGTATAAAACATGGCCTTAACCTCTTCTTGGATAGCCCTGATCTCTGCCGTACTGGCCGTTACCTTTGCCATTGCCGCATCATATCTTGTCTGTAAGTCAGCCATCTTAGGCCCCCTTTTTCTGCTCTAATACTAACCAGCTTGAGCAAAATTTAACCTCTGCCGCCTGGATCTTCTGAGCCCTGGCTATTATATTTGGAGTATTCATAATTGTCATAGTTACGCCGGTGGCAATCTCAGATATAAGGGCATCCTTGGCATCTTTAATCCAATTAAGGTGATATGCCGTATGTTGTTGATTAGCCTTAATAAAGCCTATTTCATCGACAAGCAAGGTGTAATCTTCGTCACACAGTTTGCATATTATTTTGTCAGCCATTTTAAGCCCCCTTTACTAATGAGATTTTAAAAATAACGGTTCTTTCTGGCCATGCCGCCTTTACCTTTTTAGCAAAGCTCTGGAAGCTTCTGATTGTTGCTATATTTCCAGAAGCTTGGTGAACTTCATAAAGAAAGTCTCTGCCGTCCAATAGCCTAAAATATGTTTCCATCTGAAGTGTGCAAGGCTGCCAAAGTAGATTGTTTAAGATCACTCTGGCCCTATGTCCGATTGTTACAGCGTCTTTGTCTTTTATCGCCATCACCGCCCCCTATACCTGTTTCAAGGCCACTTCATTGGCCTTTTCTATGCGCCTGCACCCTATGTGTATGAGATCCCCCAGATCATTGCGTGTTAATTTTTTAAGCTGCCTCTCGGATAAATTTTGCTTATCCAGTCTTTTTAATCTTGCCATCCTCTTTTCTGCTGCGGTTAGCTTTTTCATTTTTGCCCCTCCAGGCTTTTTTGTTTTCATGGTTAAGTAATAACTTACTTCCTAACTCATGTCAACACTTTTTTTATTTTATTTTGAGGCCTCAAAAATACCGCCTCTCAACCCTGTCTCAAACATACCCCATTTTCAACTAATAACTTACTTATAAGGCCGAGCAAACCACGCCGATGGTGAAATTGGTAGGGTAGTATGGGTTGACAAGTCAGAGGCCTTAAAAACGATTCTATGCGATGTTTTTTATTGGCACTTGACTTGTGCTTTGTAGAAGTAAATGATTACTTAGATTGAAAATTAATTAGGAGGAATCAAAATGCCGAGAAAGAGCTTGATCTTATTAATGTTTTTCGCATTAACGTCCACCGCCGCTTTTGCTGATTCGGCTATGGACGTGTATAAAGCCTTTAAGAGGGTTGAAGCCCAGTTGCAAACGAGCATAAATGCCAAGTCTTTTAATGACGCCTATGTGGACGCCAAGACGGAGCTTAGCATATATGCCGAAAGCCCTGAAGCTGCAAAAACTCCGGCCTTTGTTGGGAATATTAAAAACGCAGAGATTGAATATGGGGCTGCAAATACATTTATTATAACAAGCCACGGCTACAGCGAATCAGATAGAAGTTTTATAAGTGGCCGTGCAGAATCGGCATCAAGGGATCTTGAGCAAGCAAAAATAGCATTAATAAGAGAACAGGCTAAAATCAAAAAAAAGAAATAGTTTGTAACTCATAAATTACCTTTAGTGAGCTACAAACGATCTTGTGGCTAATAAGTGAGACATAAAAAACACCGGGGATGAAGGCATCCCCGGCAATAACAATATGGAGGGTCGTTATGAGGCTATGAGAATGTTCCGCTGGGAAGGGTTTTAATCCAATCCGCCACCTTAAAAGAGGGACAGGCCTTTTTGTCAGTCAAGTCATTATGCCCAACCGGCACCGCCCCAGGAAATTTCTTAGTGAGCCCTAGGAGCAAGTCTTTCAATGTGGCCCACTGTTCGGGTGTAAAGTTTGATTCGGGAGTGAGCTTGCCGCCTGCGCCCTTCTTGGCTCCACCTACAAGGCAAACGCCGATAGATTGACCGTTATACCCCTCAACATGAGCGCCCCTTACCGTAAGTGCTCTGCCATTTTCAATCTTACCGTTGCGCCGGATCACGTAATGATAGCCTATGCCATCCCAGCCACGGGCTTTGTGCCATTCGTTAATCTCTTTCGCTCCAATGTCCATATTGACCGTGGTATCAGCGCAATGCACCACTAAATATTTAACTTTACTAGGGTCAAGCCATGCCATTATTTACCCGCCTATCCCTTACGGAGTCGTGGTAGTGGTAGTGGTCGGTTCTGCCGTGGTCGTGGTCGGCTCTGCCGTGGTCGTGGTCGTGGTGGTGGTAGTGGTAGTAGTGGTCGGTGCCGCCGTTGTTGTGGTCGTGGTCGTGCTGGATGGGTAGACCGGATCAGCCGCATCCGATTCCGTCATGTAATAGGCCGCACACTTGCCCCCTGTACCTGTTAGGGTCATGGTGATGCCCAGGTATGCCAAGGCCATTAAAGGGCCAAGGACAATACTTACGGTGGCGGCAGGGATCGTGATTGTAGGAGTGAGCTTTTTGCCGGTGCCGGTGCTCACGTTGTCAAAGAAATCAACGGTGACATCATGGGTGCCGTCTGTTGAAATCATGGCTTCAGTAAGAGCGCTTTTGCCCGTGCAAATAACCTGTCCAGCGCCTACCCCAAGCTCTCCCGTGGACTTCTTGGGGAAGAGTGACTTTGGCAAACCGTTCTTCATAAACTCCATAAAATTATCTCCTTATATCTAAGTTATTACTTATACTTATGTGTAAAAAACCCTTAAGCTGGCTAGGTCGGCATAGCTCTTATGAGCCCCAGCCGTTACCGATCTCCGTATCCAAACCCTGCAAGCCTGCCCCACTGGAATATTGGGTAGAGCCAGTCTATTGCCATCATAATGGGCAACAAATGAGACACTTGTGGGGGCTGTGCCTTCTGCAACTATCTGCCCGCTCCAAGAGGCTATATGAGGGTTATTTGCCGAGACTTGCCCTAATAAAATCCATGTTTCGGGATAGCTGGTTGACTGTGTTGCAATCCAGATAGCCACGCCGGTTGCCGTTGCAATACCAGCATTGTAAACGTCAAAAGCTCGATACTCATTATCCCCTACGGCTGACTCTATTGAGGAAATGTCATCAAAAAGATTATTTAAGGCCCTGGTTGACAGGCCCACGCCTGCCATTATTCCACCTAATGAAAGATTAGGATTGTCATTGCTTACTCCACCAGTAAGCCTAATTTCAAGAATGGCCGCTGGGGCTCCTGTGGTTGTGGTTGTGGTGGTTCCAGACGCCGTGGTGGTCGTGGTGGTCGTGGTGGTCGTGACGGGAGGCGGAGTTGTGCCTGTATTAACCGTGGTGGTCGTGGTGGTCGTGGGCGGCACCGTGGTCGTGG
>PLLV01000205.1 GCA_003142295.1 Syntrophaceae bacterium | reverse complement strand
TGTCTTGCAATTATGCATTTATAATGCATAATTGCAAGAAATATTCGACCCTGATATACAAAAACTGACCGCACCTTATCTTAGGAACTCAGGAAAGGAAAAATTGATTGTTATAAGATTGAAGACTTTTGTCTGGTCGAGAGTTGGCCATTATGTGGCATTTTCCTTTTCCTTTANNACCAGGGCTGCACTGTGAAATTCTCTTTCCCTGCTGTCATCACTGCGTGCCGTGTGTATCAGTTTTCCACTGTGATAAACTTCTGCAATAAAGCCTTCGCCTTTTCCGTAGACCTGTATCACTAATCCCCTGTGCCTGCGCATCTGCATGTCTTTCATCGGCCTCTGGTTGATAATGGATAATACATTTTAAAATGGCACCTGGTCAATAAAGTGCTTCGTATCCTGTGCTAAAATTTCTGTATATATCAAAGTGCTCATCAGGTCCCTGTGACCCATCCATCTCCTGACGGTGGTGATCGGGACTCCATTGGTCAGACACACGATGGCATAGCTGTGCCTGAAGGTATGCGGGTGCGCCCGCTCGTCATTGACCCCGGCAAGGTCACAGGCCTTCTTCACCAGCCTGTGAGCATGATTTCTTTGAAAATCGAAGATGGCATCCCCGTATTTAAGATTGTTCTGCTTTATCCAGAACCGCAGCTCCCCGGCAAAGTCCCTGGAGACCGGGACAGACCTGATGTATTCCTTTTTACGTTTCAGGGTCTTCACCTGGATGACACGGTTTTGGGGGTCGAAGTCGCTGACTCTGGTATTCAGGGCCTCGGTGATGCGGACGCCCGTATTCCAGAGGAAGAGGCAGAGGAACCAGGCCTTGTAGTTCTCTCCCTTCAACTCGGGGGAGATGATCTCCCGGATCTCTTCCCTGGTAAAATATTTCGGGGCCTCCTGCGAGGCAGCCCTGGCAAGCTGCCTCATGGTGCCCTTCGTGGGTATCAGGTCCTTAGTCATACCGTTCTTCTTGTCTTACCGGTTTACCGCCTCCCTTTCCGGGGGAATCCCCTTTGTCCAGATCCTGGTGTTCAGATCAAGGTCATCGATTATGCCGATGAAGGCGGCCAGTCTTTTATAAATCATCTCCGCCTGTGTTCTGTCAATGGCTCTTTTGATATCCGGGGCAAGATAGTTGCGCCAACCCGGCAGGGCGATACGTACCCTGCCATCCGTAAAAGAGAGGCGGTAATCACCGAACCTTTTCTTTAACTCCATGAGCCTCTCCATCATCGCCGGCGTGATAAGGTACCTCGCCTCCACCTGGTCGGAGGACTTTACCACAAACTCCCTGTTGAACTCCGGGTTTTCCATCCTCACAAGCGACCTGCTTCCGAAGAGAGGCTTATTAAAGAAGGATGCGGGGATGACCATCGTGCGGCCGTCGAAGTATTTGTTGCAGTCCGCCGAGAAGAAGAGGCCGGCAAAGATCGTGTATGTGCGCGTCTCTGTCCGTGTGCGGATGTTCCCGTTAATGTCGGTCTCTGTCACCCTCTCTTCCCGCTCTTCCAGGGCATGGATATATGAACACCGGAAGTGTGCCTTCCCTGCAACACCTTCAATGTAGTCCATGCCGGAGTATATATCCGGTCTTGCAAAAAGCTGCGATTCATTGAACTCCTCTTCCGATATATGCATCAGCGGGTCGTACGATGTACTGTCGGCAAGCGTCTGAAGAATGACAGGTACAACCTCCGTCTTGAAGCCGTACAGCAGATCCTTCGGTATCCGGGATGTGCAGAGCCATACGACAAGAACGAGCACGGCAGTCACAAGGAGGCATGCAGGAAAATCGAAAGACAGAAGGGCCGGGATTACGATAAAAATGCCTCCGAGGGTACAGAGGAAGATCCGCAGCATTGCGCGGTTTTCCAGGGCATGGATACGTTTGCCGTCGAACTGCTTCAGGACCTCTTCGAGGGGTCCCTCCAGCAATCTGTCGATATCAGTCTGCGGCATCGTTTATTCTGCCTCCGCGGTTTTGAAGTGATCCTTCACCGGGACCGGTTTTCTCTCCCCTTCATCCCCGATTTCGAACCACTTCTTTTTCTTGTAAAAGAGCATTCCTGCGGCAATGCACCAGGGGAAGGTCCGAAGGCCGTTGTTGTAGTCGGTTACCGCCGCATTGTATGCCCTGCGCGCCGCCGCTATCTGTTCCTCGATCTCGTTAAGGGCACCCTGCAGCTGAAGGAAGTTTTCGCTTGCCTTCAGGGAAGGATATCCCTCGGCCACGGCACACAGGCTGCGGATGCCTTTTTCTATGCTGCCGTCCAGGGACTGCCTTTCGGGCGAATCCGAAGGCAGTTTAACTACCTCTGTCCGCCACTTCGTCAGCCGTTCCATGAGGCCCTGCTCATAGCTCATGTACTGTTTCACGCATTCGATCAGGTTGGGTATCAGGTCGTAGCGTTTTTTCAGCATGGCATCTACCGAGGCATAGGCGTTTTCCACCATGTTCTTCCTCCGGACGACGGAATTGAAAATTGCGGCGATGCAGACACCCCCTGCCGCCATCATGGCAATTGATAAATAATCTTTCATTCATTGTCCTCCTTTTAAGGTTACATTATACAATGTGTATNNNTACTGATAATCTTAAAAATATTTTCTTACAAATATGACTTTTGATGGTGTTTTGTTCAATGTTTTCTGTAAACATAACTTCCTTGTTTATTCCAGTAAAGAAATATTTTATGTGTTTTCGGATTTAAAGATTATTTTCATAGGCGGTTATCCCCATCTTTT
>PLLV01000209.1 GCA_003142295.1 Syntrophaceae bacterium | reverse complement strand
ACATAGGTGCCGCTGAGCACCGTCAGATCCACGATTTGCTGATCGCTGAGGAATTTTCTGGTTCGATTGAACGTCGCGTCGGAAACCTCGTGTTTCGTCGAGAGCTCAATGCAGAAGTCATAGACGGCTTCCACTTTGGGCGTCATGCCCCGCGGCCGCTTGTTGGCCTTGATGTCGTCGGCCACCTGTTTCGGCAGGCCCTCTTTCAGCGCCAGTGGATAATGCGCATACCATTCAACCTGGCTCCGCCACTGCCGCCCGACGATCAGGATCGCGAATTCGGTCAACTGCCGCGACAGCGAGGAATTCCAGCGCAGATAATCGAGCAGATCATACATGCGTTGCGCCAGGACCGGGCTGCGCAGCAGGGGATTGTAAGGGCCCCCGAGACCGACGCTTGAAATCTTCATGATCTTTTCGCCGAGAGGCCGCTGCTGGTCATTGAGTTGGTCCATCGTGAGCTGGGGAAAACGCTTCGGCTTCTCGCCTGTCTGCGAATTCGCAAAATTCGCTACGCCAAAGCCAATGACAGCGGCGAGAACCACGGAACCGATCCAGAGTGCATTACGATTCATTGAGCTTCCTCCTTCGATTTGATTTGCCCACTTGATTTGTTTTGATAAGACATGACTATGAGTGACGAGAAACCATACAATGGAAGGCCCTATGTGTCAAAGGCAGATTGGGGCAACCCAGGGCGAACGGTTGTGGCGTAGTATTGTCGCCCGAGTGCGTTCAAGTACTCCCATGCCTTGGTTGCGCCTGACGGTAGCTCGTCGGTCCAAAAGTTATCGGGAATCGGCGCTAAGACACCGGCAACTTGACCGGGTGTGATGTCGGCAATGATCACGCCTTCGCCGTCTTCGTACGTCATGCGAGCAAGTACTTGGCCGTTACCGTCCGTGATTTGACTCTCCCCCAGGTATCGGGAAACGTAGGGCATGGACTCGTTCCCCGGTGTCAACCCCTCGAAGTCGCCGGCGTGGGACGCGTGTACGACGGGTACGCCAAGCATCCGCGCTAGGTGAGCGGGAGCCTGTCTTAGCAAGTCCCTCAACCGCGCTTGCTCCCCGGCGTATTTGGGAGGCACAGGGAGGCGCAGATCCCACCAACAGGAACCACCCACGACAAAACCCACTTTACCCAACAATCTGCGCGGTGTCTGGGAACGAATTAATTCCCAGCACATGGCGACGCCGACAGGGCCGGCAGGAGTTCCGAGGACGCCGTCATCCGAACCGCCAATGTAGTAACTGTTCTCCCACATGGTGGGCAGATCCTTGTCGTGACGGAAGTACTGGCCGTTCGGGAAGACAAGCAGAAAGCTATTAAAGCAGTCCTTTCCTGACTTCGCGATGAAGGACCCGCCTACGACACCATCATGTTTGCGCGCAAGCTTGCGCATAAGTTGCAGGGGAGGGCCTTCCAGTGGTTGCCACGCTGAAAGCATCGCCGGTGTGAAGGCTACTGCAGAGGGGAAGAACTCGGGAAGGATTACCCATCGGGCACCACGCCGAAAGGCTTCGCAGACCAGCGCCTCGGCGGACGAGAGGTTTCGTGCAATTGCGCCGACCTGCGCCCGCATCTGCACTGCAGCAACCCGGATTGGAACCATGCAACCCTCTCCTGTACGTGAATTCTATATTGACACAAGGCTAATCTATAGCACCACTTTTCTTCAGAAGCATCACAAGGGCTTCGGCTACGCGGCGGTACCCTGCGGCATTGGGATGAATATAGTCCGACCTGAGAGAGCCATCGGCCATCACCGCAGGTATTATCTTTTCTTCAAGGGGAATGGCTAGATCCTTGGCTATCTCTCGGTACATTTGCGGCGGCGTAAGAGACAGGTCCGGGGCCGGCACAGCAATGAGGACGACGGCCACCTTCTGTTCCTGCGCTAACCGAATCATGTTTCGTATATTGCTGGCGGCCTGCTGTTGGTTCAATTTTCGGAGCATATCATTACCGCCATGGCAGATTATCATGAGGGCCGGTCTCTCCTTTTGCAGAACTTCCGGCAAGCGGGATAGGCCTTGAGCAGTCACCTCTCCCGGAATACCTGCATTGACCACCTTTCTACCAATCATCTGTTCCAAGACCGCAGGGTAACTCTCTGACGGCTCCGCCCCGGTTCCGTAAGTCAGACTATTGCCAAAGGCCAGGATGACAGCACTCCTGGCAAGGCGAGGCAGCTTTACGTCGGAAGAACAAGCCACCATGCTGCCGCTGACTGCGATAGCCAGCAAAAGTAAAGCCGGCACTATGTGTCTTCTCGATGTCATAACATCTGATCGCAGCAATTATAAATGCAAAATGATAGAGAAGTTAGCTTACACGCAGCAGAAGTCGGTCAAGAGCGCTCACGTCCTCTTGTTATTCTTCACGTAGTGCAGGACTTTAGTCCTGCTGAAATAGCGCACCTAAAGGTACGCACTACATGTTCACAGAGACCGCAGACCTGAAGGTCTGCACTGCATTTCACAAAAAACTTCCCTCTGTCGCTCTTACGAGAACATCTACCACATGTTAAGTTAGAATTCTGCTGTTTTTAAGATATTCTTGCTGCAAAGTCTGGCAATCGGGGTAGGGATAACGGGAAAATCATCAAAAACCTGAAATTTTCAGCGTAATGGACGTTTTTTCTCATTGACACTTCATTTTACACTCCTTACACTGTCAAATGATTATAAGCTGGTATAAAGGACATAAATTCTTGATTGCCGGAGAAGCGGTGTTGAAATGAATATCCCCCTGTTTCTTGCAGGAGTAATTTTAATTCTCATCGTTTTGGGAGATGCCTTTGAAACGATGGTGCTCCCGCGCCGCGTGACACGCAGGGTAAGGCTGGCCCGTCTCTTCTTCCGCTACGCGTGGAAAATCTGGTTGACGATTGCCAGGCTGATAACTTCACGCAGAGGCATGGAAACGTTTCTCGGTTTTTTCGGACCTCTTTCAGTGCTCATCTTGATCATCCTTTGGGCCACCGGCCTGGTTTTTGGCTTTGCTTTCATGCTCTTTGCGTCCGGTTCCACTCTTGCGATGCCGGAAGGAAGTGTCAGTTTCGGCACATACCTCTATCTTAGCGGAACAAGCCTATTCACTCTCGGTCTGGGAGATGTCACTCCGACCACTCCTTTGGGGAGGGGAATAATTGCCGCCGAGGCCGGGTTGGGCCTCGGCTTTCTTGCCCTCGTCATCAGTTACCTGCCTTTGTTAAACCAGTCATTCGCTCGTCGCGAGGTGACCATAGCACTCCTCGACGCACATGCGGGCTCGCCTCCCACGGCAATGGAAATGTTGCATCGGCATATCCATCACAATGAGGTTGATGAACTCCGCCAACATCTTTACGAATGGGAACGATGGTCGGCGGAATTACTTGAAAGCCATTTATCCTATCCGGTGCTCGCTCGTTTTCGTTCTCATCATGAGAACCAATCGTGGCTCGGGTCTCTCACGGCGATACTGGACACATGCGCGTTCGCCTTGGCGAGCCTGGAAGGTGTCTGTAAGGATCAGGCGAAATTCACGTTTGCCATGGCGCGACATGCAATTGTCGACATCGCACAGATCTTCAACTGTCCTCCTGTCCATCCGGAACATAACCGACTTCCTAAAGCCGACCTTGAACATTTATGCGCCACATTGTCGGGAGCAGGTCTCAAGCTCGAAGAGGCAGATGTCCTTGAAAAGGAGCTTTCTCAGTTGCGCACGATGTATGAACCATATGTCCACGCTCTTTCCCAATACCTGCATATTAGTGTTCCGCCCTGGATTTCGAGATCCAAGCGTGCAGACAATTGGCAGACGAGTCGTTGGGATACTGGCTCTGGTTTGGAGAGAAAGAAACTGTTGGAGGAGATATGGGATGATCATTTTTGACGGGAAGGAAGGCAACAGGAGCGGGAACAGGCTGAAAAAATAATCAGGAGGGGACGGATGAATTACAAACTTATAAAATTTGATCAGATGGATGCTGTTGGGACCATTACATTAAACAATCCACAAAGAAGAAATGCTCTTTCTTGTGATATGCTGAAAGAACTTAACGATCTATTAGACAAACTGCAGGCCAAAAAAGATGTAAAAGTTGTCATTGTCAGGGGCGCCGGTAAGATTTTTTCATCCGGCCACGACCTTTCGGAAATGATAGATCGGGGACTGACGGATTACATGGAGGTGTTTCATATCTGTAGCGCTTTCATGCAAAAAATACAGAGAATGCCGCAACCCTTTATTGCCCAAGTGCATGGCGTAGCCACTGCTGCCGGATGTCAGCTCGTGGCCGCATGCGATCTCGCTGTTGCTGAAGAAGGGGCCCTTTTCGGGACCCCCGGCGTCAGGCTTGGCGTCTTCTGCACGACACCGGCAATTCCTTTAGTTCGTGCTGTGGGAAGAAAACGAGCCCTGGAAATGCTCTTCACAGGACGGATGATTTCCGCGAAAGAAGCAGAACGGTTCGGACTTGTCAACAAGGTCGTCCCCTTGGATAAGTTGGAGGAAGAAACGAAAAAGCTGGCAGAGAAGATTGCCGAGGCCAGTCCCTTAACTCTGCAGATAGGCAAGGGTGCCTTTTATGCGCAGGTGAATCTGAGCGATGCGAATGCGTATGATATCGGCAATGAGGTCATGGTTGGTAACCTCTTCGCGGATGACGCCAGAGAGGGCATTCGTGCCTTTCTCGAAAAGCGTAAACCCGTATGGACGGGAAAATGACAAACCGTCGATATGATATGATTTCAATACTTTACGATGCAGCTCTTAATGTATCGTTCGTCCTGGTCATGTTGCGGAACAAATTTCATACGTCTGTACAGGATCTTTTTGTGGGAATGCATGAAAATACTGAGGAACTCTAACTCGAAATGTGGTAAATAGAAAAAGTTGTCCCTTGAACATTGGGACGGTCTTCGTGAGTCATCTTAAAAGGTATATCTTAACGAATGATAAGGAGGGACGTGATATGGCCAAGGCGATGAAATTAAAGCAGCTGAGTTTTTCTCTGCCAAACAGGGTTGGGCTACTTGCCCATGTGGCATCAGCCGTCTCCCAAGCAAAGGTCAATATCGAGGCAATCTGCGCTTATGAGATGGACGATAAGGGCTTCTTCATGCTGGTCACAGATAACAATGCAAAGGCAAAGAAGGTGCTGGCGAAGATGGGCGCCAATGTCGAGGTGGAAGATGTGCTCCTTGTCGGTGTGCCGAATAAAGTCGGGCAACTGCAGAAACTGGCAAAGAAAATCTCCGATGCGGGAGTTGACATTTACTATGCCTATGGAAGCCCCGGCGCAGGCAAATCGGCGTGCCTCGTTTTTAAGACCGCCAATGACGGCAAAGCATTGAAGGCAATAAACGCGTAAAATTTTCTATTAGTCTTCACGCCGAAAAAATCGGTCCGGATTTGAGCTGATATTAGACGTAATAGCGGATTGCAGGGGGATGTGTATTTGCCATATTAACTTCCTGAGGGGCGTTACTTTTTTTCATGATGCATTGCATGTGGCCTTGATTAACGCATATCCCTGCCCTTGACCTCCACTGGTATTCCCCACCATCCGTGTTGTTTGGTTTTCTTAACATCTTCGACAGATGGATTCCTGTAACAAAAGATAGAAAATCCCATGTGACCCCATGACGCATATATCGATTTATGCTTCCAGAATTCGGATTGTTCTGCCAGATGGCCGCAGCCTGATACGATTAAGATGATTAACAAGATGAATAACTTTTTCATATTATGTCTTCCTTTCTCTATCAGAAGTGACTTTATTCTCAAAGACTAATGTGTTTGGCTCCGTAACTAATTCTGTCTCCAACCGGTTGAATGGCCATGGTGCTCCCCTAAATAATTTGACAACAAAAGACAGATTAGAAACATCGGTGAATCTCTGATTTCATATTCCGAAGATCCTGAGTACATCATTTCATTATTAAGG
>PLLV01000249.1 GCA_003142295.1 Syntrophaceae bacterium | reverse complement strand
ATGGATGTATGGAAACAGTATGCCCCGAACCTTGATCCGCTGGATCCGATGAACACGCTCATCTATCCCCCCACCTATATAGAAAAGAAATTCAAAAACATGGTGCGGGGTTCCATCAAGCAAGGATCGTACACGGTCCTCCAGATGGGATATAACCGGCCCAATGATGCATGTTCACGCGGCTATACTCCAATCGAAGGTTTTTATGTGTGCGGGGCCAGCACGTATCCCGGCGGCATGGTCATCGGCGGCCCTGGGTATCTTGGCGCAAATATTATCGTCGAGGACATGGAAGTGAAGAAGACCTGGAAGTAAAACGGGCAAATGAAATGAGGTATCTTCCGGCATGAAAATATTCATAACGTAACGATGCGATTGGAGGTACAATATGACAAATCAGTTTTTATCAGATACATGGTTCAATGAAGCAAATAAGATTTCCGAATCAATGGGAGCAATAAAACTTCCTGAAAAACTGATAGGATTTATCCTTAATCTGAATGTGACAGGAGGCCCTGAAGGTGATAAAGAAATTCATTTCACCGAGGGAAGATTTGTGAAGGGGTACCATAACGCCGCGACAACTGCGCTGACCCTTCCNNGGCCATGAAGGGATTTCTCACCAGGAAGATCAGGGTCAAAGGTGATATGACCAAAATGCTCACTCTGGCAAGCATAAAGTCCGAGGGGGACCTTGAGGCCATTAGGTTAAAGACGCTGGAAATGACAGAACCCGTCGCCTGAAGATGTCCAGGAACATGAATATGGAAAGAGCAATGAAGTTAAAGGGAGATGCTGCAAACAGAACACTGCGCGTGTTCAGGCGGCTCTCCCGTTTTCCCTTCGGTAAACTGGTATATAGCAAATTGGTGAATTATTATGCGCCATATACAGGGACGATCAGGGCGGTTGTGACCGACCTGATCCCCGGCCTGTGCACAACGGAGATGAAGGACCGGCGCAGCATCCAGAACCATCTCCGCACCGTGCACGCTATTGCGCTATGCAATCTGTGCGAGATGACCATGGGACTCATGGTGGACGCGACGATTCCTTCTCATCTGCGGTGGATACCCAAAGAAATGAACGTAAAGTATGTAAAAAAAGCGCGCGGCAGACTTTCAGGCAGAAGTTGGATCGACCCGGATGCATTTGCGCCCGGGGACCAGTCCATACCGGTGGAAATACAAGATATGTCGGGTGATATCGTTGTCAGGGCCGATATCATACTTTCCGTAACACGCCGCCCTGAATGATATGAGCGTTTTTTAGCCATTGTGAAAAAGGTTATGAAGATGAAAACAAGAATCACTGAACTGTTTGGTATACAATATCCCATCATATTGCCCGGAATGAGCTGGATCAGTGTTCCGGACCTCGTAGCGGCAGTATCAAACGCGGGAGGTCTGGGCGTACTAGCCACCGGCCCGCTTTCACCCGAAGAAACAAGGACATCTATACAGAAAATCAGGAAGCAGACGGACAAGCCCTTCGGCGCGGGAGTCACCATCCTGATGCCGGGAGCACGTGAAAACGCAGAAATCGTCATTGAAGAGAAGGTTCCTGTGGTTATATTTTCCCTCGGGAAAGATAAAAAACTTTTCCAGAGAATTCATGATTACGGAGGAAAGGTTGTATCCACGGTCACTACTACCAAGCACGCCCACGCCGCAATTGAGGCAGGCGCCGACGCCCTGAGTGTTATCGGATATGAAGCTGCCGGCCATGGGAGCCTCGTCTCCACTTTGGTGTTGACGCCTTCCATTGTTGACGAGGTAAATGTCCCGGTCATAGCCGGCGGCGGTATCGGCGACGGCAGGGGACTGATAGCGGCCCTTGCCCTGGGAGTTGACGCTGTATACATGGGCACTCGTCTATCGATGACGAAAGAAAGTCCTGTTCATGTCAATTCCAAGAACCTCACCCTGCAGCACGGAATGGAAGATACCCTTTATTCCAACCGCTTCGACGGGCTGTGCTGCCGCGTGCTCAAAACGCCGCAGGCGGAAAAGTCGATCAGGCGTGGCATGAGCTTCCCCCGCGCCTTCCTGGCTTCTTTGAAGATTTCGCAAAAGCTGAAGATGCCGTGGATAAAGGTCTTCATCGGTTCATTGCTGCGGGGAGGCCCCGGGCTCCTCATGAAACTTGCCCATTTTGTCATTGCTGTTGAAGCGATAGAAAAAATGACCCTTGACGGCGACATTGAAAAGGGGGTTCAACTGACGGGCCAGGTCCAGGGCATAATTCATGATGTTCCAACGGTATCGGAGCTTATCGAAAGAATCGTTAAGGAAGCCGATGAAATATGCAGGATCATACCGGAGAAGGTTTTCTTGTCCCCAAACTCGGGCTTGGGAACATCGCAAGAGAGATTGTAGTTAAAGCGTCTAAGGATACTATTTCAATGTGGAGGAAGTAATAGCATGAGTGAATTCAATCGCAAGAACGTTTTAATCACCGGTGCGGCACACGGCATCGGCAAACTCATGGCCGGAATGGTGGCCAACCTGGGCGGCAATCTGATCATCTGCGACGTAAACGGTCCCGTTCTCGAAGCCACAGCCAAAGAACTGAGACGCCCGGGCATACAGGTGTCCACCTATGCCTTCGACATCTCCGACCGCGAGGCCGTCTATTCCATTGCCCAGCGTATTCAGCAAGAGGTTGGCCAGGTGGATATCCTAATCAATAATGCCGGCATTGTTTTCACCGGCGAGATCCTCGATTTACCCGATGACAAACATCGCAAGCAGGTGGAAGTGAACCTTATGGGCACATTGTGGATGCTCAAGGCATTTGTCCCGCAGATGGTCAAGCGTAACGAAGGCCATATCGTCAATGTGGCCTCTTCGGCCGGCATGCTCGCCATGCCGGGCATGGGATTCTACAGCGCCACCAAACATGCCCTGATGGGGCTCAATGATGCCATCAGGAATGAACTTTACAACTGCGGTGCCAAGAAAATCCGGGTGACGGTCGTATGCCCCTACATCATCGATACCGGCATGTTCGAGGGCATGAAGACACTCTTCTTCCTGCCCCCGCTTAAGCCTGAGGCCATGGCCAGAGCTGTGATCCGGGGCGTTCTCAAGAACCGTTCCATTATAGGGAAACCCTTCCTGGTTTTCCTTCCACCCATCGTCAAGGCCCTGTTTCCGCCCTTTGTGTTGGATATTTCCCTGCGCCTCACGGGTTTTAACAAAGCACTATACTCTTGTAAGGGGTTCTATAAAAAATAAGGCCGCCGTAGTATAAACGCCGAGAAGGTTCAAGAACGGGATTATGCTTCTTCTGTAGGAGCCGACTCCGCGCCAACGTTGCCTATAGGAATAACCGACAAGGCTGTGAATCTTAATTGACATGACAGGGTATATGCTTGATGTGAAGATATAAACGATTATTTCATGATGCACTGATCGCACTGGTGCAATCTCTGATAGGAGGCATATGAGTCTGAAGCAGTCATTCGTCGCGTGGGTAATGCAGCACAAATCCTTGTTTAAACCCGGTCATCGTGCCATCGAGTTGCCCTTTTTCCTGGGGCATATCCCCCTACTGCGGGACATTCACCCCTGGCTGGACCGGCGCAAGAGCACCATCACCTACCTTCCCATCAATGAAACCCTGCGCTCCCAAAGCATCCCCATGCCTGCCGAGGTGATCGCCGCGTACATCAAACAGTCACCCTACAATGTTATCATGAATCGTTGTCTATGCCGTACGGCACGGGACTGCCATGATCACCCCCTTAACATCGGATGCCTTTTCATGGGCGAAAGCGCCCTGCAGATGCCGCCCCAGATCAGCCGTCGCGTGGACGCGCCGGAGGCCTTGCTTCACCTCGAAAAGGCGCTCGATACCGGTTTGGTCCCGCTCGTCGGCAAGGTGCGGTTCGATAACTTTGCCTTCCTCATCCCGGATGAAAAAAAACTCCTGAGCGTCTGCTTCTGCTGCCCCTGCTGCTGTATGATGGCCTATTACCGGCACCTCCCGCCCGACCAGCTCGATACGGTATTTCCCCGCCTGGAAGGATTGACCATCGAGGTCACCGATGACTGCCGAGGCTGCGGCACCTGCGCCCGAAACTGTTTTGTCAAGGCGATCACC
>PLLV01000035.1 GCA_003142295.1 Syntrophaceae bacterium | reverse complement strand
GTAATATCCAGCCGCCTTCTGATAGTATGGATGAAGTGATTTCCTCCTTCGCCATAATTGCAGCCGTCACCGGAGTAGGCGATGACGGTAAGGTCAGGTCTGGCGAGTTTGATCCCCACGGCAAGGGGCAGGGCCCTGCCATGGAGGCCGTTGAAGTAATTGACGTCCAGGTAATGGGGCATCTTGGCGGCCTGCCCGATTCCCGATGTGAAGACGATGTCTTTCATGGGGATGGAAAGCTCCTGGAGGGCTTTTTCCAGAACGTCCCGGATGGGGAAATCACCGCAGCCGGGGCACCACGCCATATCTGTTCTCTTCAGCATCGCCATTCCTCACGTTAACAATTTTTTCAGTTCGCAGTAGAGCTCTAAAACTGTGAAACACTCACCATTGTATTTCAGCACGGGGTGGGCAACATTAAGACCCAGTTCACGTTTCAGAAGTCCTGCGAACTGGCCCCTCGCGTTATTTTCCACACAGATGAGTCTCTTCGCTTCCAGGCCATAAGGCGCAACCATTGCCGCAGTGAGGGGATAGACCTGTGCGAAATGCAACGCAGAGGCGCTCTGCCCGTCCTTTATGATCTTTTCCAGGGCCTCCTTCACGATGAGTTTGTTGGAACCCCAGCAGACGATTACAGAAGCGGCGTTCCTGTCACCGTAGAATGTGGGCGGCATGAAATCTCTCGCAAGCATTGCGAATTTCTTCAGACGCTTGTCCACCATACGGACCCTCAGACCCAGGTCTTCCGTGATTTTCCCCTCTTCATCGTGCTCATCGGAATCAAGCTTGACCCTGGCATCGGAAAGGCCGGGATAGGTTAACGGGGAGATGCCGTCTTCCGTAAGCATGTATCTCTTGTAGGTAATGTCGAAGACCGGGTACTCACGGCTCAGGCATTCCTTCGGTATGTCATCNNGACAAGGTTGAGTTCCCCCTGTTCGGTCCGCGTGGGAAGCCCTGTGGCCGGGCCGGGCCGCTGACCAAGAACGATGACAACAGGCGTTTCCGTCATGCCTGAGAGTGAAACCCCCTCCTGCATCAAGGCGAAGCCTCCGCCGGAAGTGGCCACCATTGATCGCACGCCCGCATAGGATGCACCCAGGGCCATGTTGATGGCGGAGATCTCGTCTTCGGCCTGTTCAAAATGGACAGGCATCTCCAGGGCAGCCGTGGAAAAATAGTGCATGATGGATGTGGCCGGCGTCATGGGGTACCCGGCCATGAACTGGCAGCCGCCCATAATCGCCCCTAAGGCTATGGCCTGATTTCCGTCGAATTTGCAGTGAGCACCCGCCATAGGTTGGAGAGGATATTTCCCTGCAAGGTTAGAGCTGAGGGCGTAGTCGAAACCCTTCTTCAAGTATTGCCCTATTTCGCTTTCAGCGGCCTCTGTCACTTTTTCAAGACTCGCGCCGATTACGGCAAGCACGCAGCCGACGAGCATCGTGTTTGCGTATCTTATGTCTTGGAAGGTTTCCCGGGCTTCCTTTTCGATCTCTTTTGTCAATTCCCGTGAAAGGTAGATGCCGTCGTCACGGAGGTCCGGCCTGTGCCGGCCCTCCGTTTCTCCGTCGAGGGCGATGACCATGTCCCATTTTCGCCCGCTTAGAGCATGAACTGGCTCCTCGGAGATGCGGATCATATGGAAGTTGTGGCCGCCGCGGATCCTGGACATGTAGTTCTTGGTGGCGAAAAAATAATAGTTGAGCCGTGACAGGATTTCCGTCAGCCCGAGTTCGACGGAGAAAAGACCCTGCCCCGCCTCCCCGCCGATGACGACGTTAAATTCCATGAATTCCTCCCTTTGAAAGGAAAATAGATTTTGTGACTTGCTCATCCCCAGTTATGAGAAAAGAATACTGACAAAAGGACCCTCCGCCCTTTTTTCTGAACTTGAGACAAAGGGGAGCAACCGGATATACTCCATGGATTCATGCAGGGAATATTATCCATGAATATTTTTTTGTAAAAAAATGTCGATGAAACTTCATGACTAATCAGCCAAAGTCACCATGTAGGCAGCACCGAGCTTCTCCACGTGTTCTTCGGTATTCTCAAAGAAGTTGAGGTGGTCCTCTTCTTCACCCAGAAGCTTCTCGAAGAGCTGTTTGGAGATCTGATCTTTCTCGGCGGCGCAGACGAGGGCGGCTTCGTTGTACATCTTGACGGCATAACTCTCCAGCTTGATGTTCGTGGCCAGCATAGCCTCAATCTCCTGGCCTTTCTGTACTTCCGAATCCGGCCTGGTAGTGGGTACCCCCTTCAAGAACAGAATCCTTTCCGCCAGCGCTTCGGCATGCTTCATTTCCTGGATGGCAATCTCTTTCATCTTCTTGGCGAGCTTGCCGAAATCTTTGTCTTCCAATTCATAGTGCTGGGCCATGTACTGAGTAATGGCGGTAATCTCTCTTGATCTCGCGGCGTTCAATAAATCAATGACTTTCTTGCTCATGACTACCTCCCTTAAATTTTTTTATTTAGTGCAAAAATTGTATAAGGTCAAAAAGACGGGACCGTCCCTCTTTGGAACCTTACTAATCAGCCTCTTCCTCTCTTCTCTTGCTTGCCAGATCTGAAGGCCCTTACCAAATGTCACATAAAGCTGCCACGGCCTGCAAGAAACCAACTCTTTCGAAATATGTTCTCTTGCACGAAAAGAACGGAACATTCTTATATTGAGGAAGGTAGTTTAGTTGACAGTAGAAGGCAATGATGGTTAAGTAGTAGCTTAATGGTAGGTAGAAACTTGTATAAAGGACTCCATTACCCGCACGGATGCGAGAGGGCAGAACCCGCGTCCACGACCCTTTATTCTTGACAGAGAAGAACATCATTTTCTATACTTAACTTGGCCGAAAGGAACTTCTTATCAAGCGCTCATGCCTGTCTGGGGCACCACGAAGAGATTAGGTACATCTCCGAGAACGTTTCCGCAAACCGGAAAAAATCAGGAAGTGGAACATGAAAAAAGAAGCGATGTTCTATGAAGAATATAAAGAGGGTATTCTTCATTGCTTTCTCTGCAACCATCACTGTAAGATTTCTGAAGGCAAATTCGGTTTCTGCGGGGTACGCCAGCATGAGCAGGGAAAGCTTTATACTTACGCCTACGGCAATATCATCGCTTCCCATATCGATCCCATCGAGAAAAAGCCGCTGTATCATTTCCTCCCCGGATCAAGATCTTTCTCCATTGCAACCATCGGCTGCAATTTCAGGTGCAGTTTCTGCCAGAACTGGCAGATCTCACAGCTTTCCATAAAGAAAGGCGATTTCGCTGGCTATGAAACGAAGCCGGAAGATATTGTCAGAGGGGCGCTCGAAAACGGTTGCAAATCCATATCCTACACTTATACGGAACCGACAATCTTTTTTGAATATGCCTATGATATTTCCAGGCTCGCAAAAAAGGACGGCCTGTATAACGTCTTTGTCACCAACGGCTATATGACCAAAGAGGCGCTGGAAACCATTCACCCCTTTCTCGACGCCGCCAATTGCGATTTGAAAAGTTTCCGGGATGATTTCTATAAGAAGGTCTGCGCCGGAAGTCTCCAGCCTGTCCTCGGCTCCATAAGACTCATGAAAAAACTTGGCATCTGGGTTGAGGTTACAACGCTCATTATCCCCGGTGAGAACGACTCGGAGGAGGAGCTCAATGCCATTGCCGCCTTCATCGCTGAAACCGGAAANNTGGGCGTTCTTAGAAAGGCGAAGGCAATAGGAGAAAAACACGGGCTCCGTTACGTCTACATGGGGAACGTCAATGAAGAATCGGATACATATTGTTATAACTGCCATGCCCTCCTTGCGAAGCGGACCTATTTTACCGTCAAGGAATCCCATGTGAAGGAAGGGAAATGTGAGTTCTGCGCCGCACCGGTAGAAGGCCGATGGTAAGGAGGTTATGAGGCGTGCACAAAAAAGCGCTGCTCATTATCGATGTTCAGAACGATTTTTGCCGGGGTTATGATTGCAGGCATCTGAGCAGTATCCAAGAGACGTCGCCTCTCTCACTTCCCGAATGCAGACAGAGTAACAGGGATAAGGAACAGGAGAGAAAACGCGATAACGGTCCAGCAAAAAAGGTCTATCCATTTCTCCAATCCCCAAAGATCGCGGTCCCAATCCGTTTCTATTACTAAGCATCTGAACCGCCTCATAAGTCCCGTAGGCGATGAAACATATCTTGCCTTCCCCATTCGCCGCATATACGCAGGGAAATCTGCGTTTGCCTTTCTTTTATAATTCCCGTTTGCGTTCATTCTGATTAGTTCCTGCTAAAGGTGATACTTTCTTATGACGGCCGTAATGATGCCGCCCAGCCGCAGTTCATTTTTTGGCCTGATGGTTGGGTATTTCGGGTTTGCCGCTTCAAGAACAATCTCTTTTCCCTTTCTTACGAAATACTTCATGGTCCACTCTCCATCCACTTCCGCAAGAACGATGTCCCCATTCGTGGGCTCCCTTCCCTTCTCCACAATTACCATGTCGCCGTCCATGATGCCGGCGCCGGTCATCGAGTCCCCGCTTACTTTGACAAGAAAGGAAGATTCCGGCCGTGTAATGAGATACTCATCGATGGAAATAATGTCCCGAAGCTCTTCCTCAGCAGGTGACGGATACCCGGCAGCTATGGCTCCGGCCACGGGGATGCCGGGAGTCAGCCTTACAAGCTTAAGACATCCCTTCGAATCTCTCGTGAGGGCGCCCTGGGCGCAAAGCTTCTCCATCCAATAGTGGACGACGCTCTTCGACCGGACTTCGAGAAGGTCGAGCATCTCCTTATATTTGGGCATTCTCCTCTCCTCGCGAAAGGAGGACTGGATTTCGCGTTCGACTGTTTTGACGTTTCTCTTTTTCTCCATAATCCCCGTATATAGAACAATCGTTCTATTGTCAAGGAAAAATTTGGATGATTATTAACTTGACGCAAGTACCTAATGATATAATATTTTTCCTTAAGCCTCGGATAAAGGAGGGTATATGTGGGAAGCAATCATTTGGACAACCCTTGGAGTTCTTGTTTGCGTGGGGCTCACTCTCATGAGTATAAATCCTGCAGATTTTACAATCGCCCGAATATGTTTTTCATTCGCGGCTCTTATTGCGGCAGTCCGTATCTCCTGGTGGATGCTACTTGAACCTCAGACAAGACCCAAGATACGAAAGATTTTAGGGATGTCTTTGACCCTTATTGTAATTAGTTCTGCTCTCTGGGCATCTCTATCTTGGGTTGATAAACGTGAGATAATTATGACAGTAACAGCGCCCCTAAAAGAAATTGGAAGGCGGGATTCATTTACCGAAGCCCCGAAAAAACCTAGTGTTCAGGCCGCCACTACCAACAAAACGGAGGCAACTCTTCCTCCTGATTTAAGTGGTGTAAAGCAAACGTTAATTAATTCCAATAATCAACTTCTGTCCAGTTCTCAGTTAAAAGATGTAAGTGGTATAGTTCCGGGGTTTTTTGAAATGTCGGGAGGACCAGCTCCAGGCACCCCATATTCTAATCCCAGTGTCACAACCAAAGATACTTTTAGTACGCATTTTTATGCATCAGTAAGATTGGCGGCACTTGAAAATGTTCAGACAATGGATTTCATGGGTCGGGATATTTATGTTTGCATTCTGCCCGATTGGTCTGGCTATATGATATGGGAATCAGAACAATCACAAACAGTATGGAAGCCGATACTCGTAGAAAAAAACCCTATTCTTAATACCGTAGCTATTTCTCAAAAGGGGAGGAATGTTGATATTTTTATAAATAATAATTATGTGGATAGTTTCACAAAACTCAGGTCACCCCAGCCGGGGCCTATTGGTATCTATTTAAAAGCCAATGCAACAAAGGGAGGGAAAATGTTTTTTCGAGATTTCTCAGTTTGGGATTTTGGAAGTCAATAATTATGCTGTTTTTCTTATAAGTTTTTTAAATTCCATCTTAGGAGTATCAAGCAATCTCATGAGCGTATCACAAAACAAATACTCATTTTTGCGCCCGTTAAATCGCCATCCAAGCTCTTCCAGATAGACATCCAAATGCTTTGCCCTGACCTGATGATGAAAACTTACAAAATGGCGTATCCATCGAAATTGTTATTTGTTATATAATTTTCTTATTTGGAGAAGTTAAGTATGTGCGGCCGGTTCGCTTTGGTTTCCGATAGAGCGGCCATCTCGGAAATATTCGCCGTTCGGAACGGCTCTTATGATTTCAAGCCGAACTGGAATGTAACTCCGGGCCAGTATATCCCCGCCGTTATCCACCGGGAGGGCCGGAACTCGCTGGCGTCTTTTCTCTGGGGACTCATCCCGTCATGGGCCAAAGACCCTTCCATAGGAAATAAGCTTATCAATGCGAGGGCAGAAACCATCGACGTAAAACCGAGCTTCAGGAGCGCTTTTTCGAAAAGACGCTGCCTCATCGTGGCCGACGGCTTCTATGAGTGGAAAAAAGAAGGCGCAAAGAAGATCCCGTTATATTTTCACCTGAAGTCGAAAGAACCTTTCGGTCTTGCCGGTCTTTATGAAACGTGGATCTCACCGGATAAAAAGGAGATTAAATCCTGCACAATCATAACGACGGAAGCGAATAAATTGATAGAGCCCATTCATGACCGGATGCCCGTGATCGTGCCAAAGAAACAGGAGCAAATCTGGATCAGCGACAGGACGGAAGACAGTGCCATGCTGCTCTCCATCTTAAAACCATACCCGGCAGAGGAGATGGATTATGAGATCGGCATGGGACCAAAGTTTGCCCAGGTCAAAGAAGGGGTTTAAGCCATTAGGAAGATAAACGGCTTGGGATCATCTGCTTCGCTGGCATGAAATATGTGAATATCTATCTTTCCAATAACTCTCTTACGGCGGGCCGCACGTAGACATCATGGAGGTCAAAATTCTTCAGGGCCTTTGCCAGGGTCTGGATTTTATCTTTCACGGACGCCCTGGAATTGACAATTATGACGCATTCTCCCTTTAACCGGCAGAGACCACCCGTATTCGTCACATCTTCCTCCGCGATTTTTTCATAGCGTATAGGAATGCCGAGCATGTATGCCAGTCCCTCAAGTTGACTCAAGGCAGTATGATCATCCATAGAGTTCCTCAATAGCAATCGCGCTCGCTCGATGTTATTGATAGCGTCTTTCTGGCCGGGCTTTGCCACTTCAGATTACCACATAACGGTCTTTGGGATAGATTATTTTTTATGTTTGACTTATTTGGAAAATTTCGCTTTATTGCGGACGATGCTGTTAAATTTGCTTAATGGAGGTTTGCCATGAAAGATTCCTTGCAGCCCGGACTGACTGTGGAGTTCAAGTTCAAGATTCCGGAAAACAAAACCGTGCCCTTTATTTATCCGGAATTCAGTGAGGGGCATGTAATGCCCAAGGTTTTTGCGACAGGTTTCCTTTTGGCGCTGTATGAATTTTCCTGTATCAAGGCCCTCAACCCCCATCTTGAATGGCCCAATGAACAGAGTGTTGGTACGGGCATGAATATGACCCATACAGCGGCCACTCCTGCGGGAATGACAATTACCGTCAAAGGGAAACTGGAAAAGATGGAGGGGCGCAAACTGACATTTTCCATGGAAGCATACGACGACGTTGAAAAGATATCCGAGGCGACCCACGAGAGATTCGTCATAAATGCGGAAAAATTCAATGCCGCCATAGATAAGAAAAGGGCCAAGGTATAAATCACAGGATTGCGAATAGATCATGACGATTTCAGAAGGTCGGAGAGCATTGACCGGCCTCTTTTTCTATCTGGTGCCGGAGCCCGGGGTCGAACCGGGATGACCTTGCGGGCGGGGGATTTTGAGTCCGAAGAAGGCCTAACGCGAAAGGCCAGTGATTTCAAGTAAAATTTGATTTCACTGGCCTTTTTGGTTATTTACGATGTTGGGAAATATTGGGTCATTTTAGGAAAAATTGAGCACGGCGGCACAATTGGCAGTATTCCAGCTTAATATGTGGTACGTGTTCTGTGGCACAGGTCAGGCCAGTGCCACAATCAAATCAGATTTGCTTATCTCGGTCCCAAATTCTATCTATCAAACGGGTTTTGTCTTTTGCGGGTTCTCTTTATCCAGAAATGATAGGCACTCCATTCCGGAGTACACGTACACCACCTTTGAAGGCATTAGCTGCGACTTAAAACCCGCCTTTCGACACCCATAGGGAAATTGCGTTTCATAGGTGATGTAGAAATGGCAACAGGAAAAACAGTTTATTTCCGTCCTTTGAATCTGCTGTCCTGTTCCGGAAGGAAGTTCCTTGCTCATGTCTATTGTGATCCTATTTTAGGAATAGTATGACAATTTTATGTGTGAATAATAACAACCCCGTATCTCTTAAAGAAGGTCTGGTTTTTCTTATTTTAGGGTCTAGACTAGCTGAGCGGATTATTTCTCAGCAGTTTTAGAACCATTTGATAGATATTTTGGTTCCGATAATTGAATCGGAACTCACACTCTTTGAGATGAAGATA